>JABSOG010000170.1 GCA_013216025.1 Algicola sp.
GTGGTTCGACCGCCACTTGGGATAACACCTGCTGAAAAATCTCGCCATGGTGCTGCACCAGAACCGTGCGCAGCGCATCATGTTGTCCGGCAACTTGCTCCACCGCCAGTTTGAGCCTATCGACATTGATGTCGCCACTGTCCTGTGCACACAAACGCAGCCGAGTACCAATGTTATAACTGGCCATTTCAGGGTTTAACATCTGATCAACAAAAATCCCTTCCTGGGTTGAAGACAGCGGTACCATTTTTTGTTCGATAGACATTATATCAACCTTTATTAGCTTACTAATCAGTCGGTTACCGACATTCTTGACCGTCCGGACAACCTACTTTGCATGATACCGCCGAATTTATAATACACAACCCAAAACAGCAGAAAAGCAAGCATGGCCTGCGCTTGAACAGCGTTTAGATAACACTTGGTTAACTATAGTTTCTAATGCAGAAGTTGGGGTTTTGGATTGGGTTTGTTTGGTGGTCGCTTGATTGGGATAGACGAGCTTGAGGTTTTAGGATGTCGAAAAAACTAAACGGCTCCCCACATAAATTTAAACAATCACCAATACGGCGCAATTTAGATAGGTTTAAGGCGTTTATTGATGGGTTGGAGGAGTGAGTTTAACCAAAGTAGCGTGCGCTTTTGCTACAACTTTCTCTCCATTGAGTGATGTCGAATATGTAATACTTCAACCGTATCATCGCCAATGACAAAGAGTATCCGGTAGTGGCCAATAATTAAGTGTCGAATACCCATTCGGATATGTTCATCTTCAGGTGCAACAGGGCAGCGTTGCGGCATCTGATCTAGGTTTTCAATGGCTTCGATGATACTCATATACCAGTTCAGCGCATTTTGAGGCGCGTCTCCTGCGATTTGGAGGTAGCGTCTGGTAATATCATCTTCCGCCGTTGGTGATATATTGACTTGATACTTTTTCAACGATTAATACCATGTTTGGCTTCAAACTCAGCAGTGAAGTCTGACACAGGTCGACTCTGTTCATTCATCGCCTTTCGAATTGTCAAAACACTATCAGCATATTCCGCCAATTTGGCCATACGCTCATAAGATTCGGCATCTTGCACTACTACCGCCGCTTTGCCATTGACAGTTAATATTTCAGGCCGTTTGCTGTGTGCCAATCGTTTGATATGCTCTGCCGGTTTGCGACTAAACTCAGTCACAGTATGTATGTCTGTACTTTTAAACATAAGCGCTCTCATTAAAACAGATAATTAACAGTTATTAATCAGATTATTCTCTGTTTTGTTCATTTGTGCAAGCATAAATGAACGAAATCCCAAATTGTACGCCACGCAACAACAAAGAAGATAAAATTGACGGCAAATAGATGATATAGAACAACCGCCCTGTCGATGTTTCTGGCTCGTCCGAACCATTTCTCTCTCGAGTACGCTCAAGTGCTAATAATCCTGCTGCGCTTTAATCACTTTTTGCAAATAACGTCGACTCTCGCCCCGAGGATGTACCGTGGTGAGTTTATCGTAGACCTTGCTGGCGGTCAGTTGATTAATCACTGTCGGCGCATGACTACGATCATTACTGAAAGTTTTAAACACGTTTCCTGCCCCACCATTGTAAGCCGAGATCATCGCGTAATGTCGGCTTTGGGCCTTGTCAATTTTGACCAAATAGCGCGTTTGCAATAGGTGTAGGTAAGCGGTGCCGATGTAGATGTTATCCCTCGGTTGAAACAAGGCTTGTCTGCTCGGTACACCGGGTTTGTTGAGTACTTTTTCGTATACGTCTTTGCCCGCTGTGGCCGGTATCACCTGCATTAGGCCGTAGGCATTTGAACGGCTGACGGCAAAGGGGTTAAAGCTGCTTTCGGTTTCGATGATGGCATAGATTAAATCTGGCCTGATGTGATACAAATTGGCCGCCGCCAACACATGTTCGGCATATTGTTGTTTGCGCAGTTCGACATGGCTGTTGACCATGGCGATTTCTACATAGTGGCTTTGGCGACTGCCTATGGTGCGGTTTTTCAGTTGGGTTTGTATCAAATGAGCGGCAAAACGGTTGGCCCGCCACTGGTAGGCAATGGCTTTTTTGTCGTGGTCGAGCACCTGTTCAAACAAATAGGGTTTGCCTGTAATTGTCGGGTCTGCATCGCTGAAAATATCGGTGTTAGCCGGGTTGTCGTTGGTGAGTAAGGTGATGACAATGGCTTGTTTGAGCTGTTCAAACGGCTGGTTTTTGGCGATGGTTTCGACGGTAATAAGCCCTTTGGCGAAATCGACCTCGGCCTTTGATTGGTAATCGTTGGTGTATTTGACGTATTTTTTGTTGCCCGGTAACGAGCCATACTTGTCGCCCCACAATACCCCAACAACGGCGTCTAAATCGTTGAATAACTGACGCAGCGATTTAATGTCTTTTTGCAATTGATCGGGCGCTTGTTGGTATTGTTTGCCTTTGTCTTTGAGTATTTGGCCAATTGCTTGTGTTGGGTTGTCTGAATGAATGGCCGTGCTCACCCGCTGTTGATCGGTTAATGTGCAGCTGGTGAGTGTTAAACACAGCACGATATTGATGATTATTTGCAGGTGTTTTAACACTGTTTTTAAACCCTTTTAATATTTTTGCTTACGATAAATTAGTGCCGTTGCCGGGCTTGGTTGTGTTAGTCTGGGTTAAATTCATTGAACCCAAAATGGACAGATATTCATTCATGTATAAACCGTTCGTACTGGTAATCTGTCTTCTGACCCTTTGGCTTACGCATGTGTTGGCCAATCATTTCATCTACCGAGGTTTGGTCGTAACAAATCACTCCGAACTCATCATCAAAACCCAATTCGCTCAAATCAACAATCGTGACCTGCAAGCGGGGGCTTTTGATTTTGTTGAATCTACCTTGTGTCACAAAATAACCGACAACCTCACCCGGCAATGTATCGCGGATTTCAATCAAGTGAAAGCTCGCTGCGTGAAAAAACACTTAGATGGCGTTGATGTTATGGGTTTTACTATACAAAAGATTAATAGACTGCTTGAACAGTTTAATCAGTGCAGGCAGCATTTGTGATTATTTTTTCTACGATGATCCAATCAACATCGGACGAACCAATTCTCTGACTTCTTTGGGTAATTTGAATAAGGGTTTGTCGTTGCCGTCGATAATGGTATCGGTTGCCGCTTGTAAAGCCTGTAAACCAACAGATAAACTCGCATACTCCGCGCCTTGCTCTTGCCAGACTGAATTCCATTTTTTGATTGATGCATGGCTAAGTTGCTCGTCTTTGAAAATTCCAATGGATCCAACCAAAGAAGAACTCAGCCAAGCAACAAAGTTATACTTATAATGAAGTAAAATTAGCCATTTTATGGTCTCTGTCCAAGTTTCATTGTGATGATTCAATATTGCGTGTAATAACTTTGACCCATATATCACATACGGGATTAGCATATCCTCCCCCCTCTCAAATGCATTTGAAAGTGCAATTTTGGCTTCATTTAAAGGCTGATATTTCAGCTTCAGTACTGCGATGAAAAACAATAAAAGGCTTTTATTTACTTTGTTATCACCTCCATATTGTGTTGCCTCAACACAATAGTCAATTAGCTTGTCGTATTCTCCTAATTCGCCATAAGCTTGTTCTAATTCAGCTAGTGCCATCATTTTATTACTAAAGTTGAAACTTTTCTGCTCAACAATCAATTTGAATACTTCAATACCACCTTTCACTTGCCCCTTGCGCAGCAGATTGTAACCCAGAGCCAAAAGGGTCGAAAAACAAACAGATTCAGGAAGTTCATCCACCAGCCCCTGTGCCAAATCCAACCGTTTGTTTTTAATGCAGTTAACAATCTCCACTCTAAGATCATCATTAATATCTTTCAAAAATCCATCATCCATCGCCAACACAGCTTTTTGATACCCAGCCAAATGACGGTTAATAAATGTATTTTCAGACTGACACTTCTCGCTCAACGCTTCTTCAGAAAACCAAACCTTTAAGAATGAAACAATCAATCGCAAAGGTTTACCCCGTTGATTTTTAGTCTCCATACTCAATCGCATCAAGGGTTCTGCCAGTTCAAAATAAGCCTCTTTCCCGCGCTTTTCTGATAATACATACCCTTTCTTTTTAAGCTCCCCCAATTGTTTCGACACGCTGCGTTCTTGAATGAAAGTATCGTGGGCGATGGACTTAACCGATGCTGCACCGCCGTAATCGCATAACCATTGAACAAGTTTCGCCTGCTGTGGTGGCAATGATCTAATCCTTTCTTGAAAAAAAGGGGTGAGTTCATCGGCCAAACCTTCAAGGGCCTCTACTAAACCATCCAGTGAATCAACGGTCAAAAATTCTGACAGCTCAATATAAAGGCGGTGGTTGCCACCCGCCAGATGATGCAGCGCCCGCACCCGATAGCGGCCTGTTGGCGAATCGAGAAATTCAACCAAATCATTTTGCTGGTTTTGTTCGGCTATATTGCGAATCAGCAACCGGGCATCTTCAAAGGTCAGTGGCTCTAAATGGTGGATGTCGAAAAAACCAAAAAATGCGGCGTCACGGCTAGATATACCCGCGAACAGTTGTTGTGAAGTGGCCAAGGTGGTGACTTTCATGGTTTCTTGCAAGAATGCTCGCCATTTCTTTTGGCCATCGTCTTGCAAACCTCTAAACACCAAATCGAGATTTTCGAGGACCAACAGAATTGTTCTATCGCCCAATCGGTTAACGATGTCTTTTAGAATAACGTCTGCTGCATCGTCAGGATCTATACCTCTGGCTTGGTTCAAAATCTCGTATTTGAATTCGTCGGGGTATCGTTCAATTAAGGCTTTTAATATTGCCAGCGCCAAGTCGATGAATCCTGTAACTACGTCATCTTCGCCCAACCATGCCACACGATAAGCCTCTTGAATGTCGTCAATTTGGCTAAGGCGATGTTCGGCCATCGACACAAGGTTGGTTTTGCCGCAGCCTCGGGGGCCTATAAACAACAAGTGCGTTTTGTCGTCTCCACTTACACTATCAGCCAGCCATTTCACGGTTTTATCGAGCAGTTTATGGCGCTGTACAAATATATCTTCGCGCAGTTGGGGTTCCATATTGCTTGGCGTGTAGGCCGATATAAAATTGCGTTTACTCATCGTTTAATCCCTCGGCCAAAATCCACCAGCGTTTAAGCAATGCAAAGCAGAATTGGTATTTGCCATCATCGTCTTTTTCGATGTAGTGATCTTTGGCCAGCAGGCCAAGTAGCTCCACGGCCATATCTCGTTGCGTAATATTCACCTGCGCTTTTATGGCGTTAAAGCATTGATTGATGGTTTGTGAATCGTCAGTCAGAGCAAGGTGATTTAATAGATGTTTTGCGACCGATGCATTGGGCAACGGTTGGTTATTGCTGTCTTGAATGTCGCCGGGATAGTAAATTGGCAAACGCTGCCGGAAGTGCTCCATTTGCCAAGGGTCATTACTTATCACTAGGTGTTTTTTCACTTGAGACTCAACTTGCGCTACATCAATTTCGCCTTCGATTAATGACAATGCAGTGACAACCCGATGCATATAAAACGGCACGGCATCAGTGAGACGAATCAATGCAGCTATAACAGCCGCTTCGTCGTCACATTCGATGTCGTCTTCGCTCAGCAGCTTTTTGGCCAACGTTTTGGCATGAACGGCGGCCAACGGGCCGATTTCTACCGGGGCCATATCGTTAGTAGGTTGTGAGGCGAGTTTATCGTCACGCAATTGGCTTAACACATGGTGCAGACCAATTGAACCGGTATAGATCATTCGCAGGTTTGGGTGTTCGTTTCGCAGTGCTCGCAATGTATCAAGAATTTGCAGTGCATTACTTTGAGTTTTGCCCGCTTTCAGGTCGGTTTGGTGAATGTTCTGTAACATGTAGGGGATTTCGTCCCATAAAAAGACGAATTGCTGTTCACTTTGATTTTTACAAACGCCATTAATGGTTTTTTCGAGTAACGACTGCCAATTTCGGCCTTCTATCTTGGGTAAGGTAATCACTCCACTAATGGCAGTGCCACCGAGCTTTGGCAGCAATGTTTCAAACCAGTTGTGGGCTGCTTGACTTTTGGTTAGGTGAGCAGACAGGCTGTTAAGGATATTTTCGACAAACTGTTTGGCCGTATTGATTTTTTCAAGATCTGCATAGATAACAACTTTGCCATCAACTGGCTCTGCCTGCATTTTTTTGAGTACTGTGGTTTTGCCAATTCTGCGTTCAGCGGTAAAAACAACGGATTCAGATTCAAGCGTTCGCCACAAATGCTTGATGATTTTGTCTCGACCTATAACATTGTTCGGTCCGATTTGTTTGGCCATAACCCATTTCCCCTGCATTTGGTGTCTTTATACGATGACTTCATCGTACGATGGAACTGTCGTACGACAATCTTATCGTACGACAATCTTATCGTATGTCAAGCATTAGTCTCTATTAAGCTGTGCCGTTCGACGATCCCCTCTTGTACCACGTCAATATTCTGATACGTCCTATAATTAAGTAGGAGGTATTCACACCATGAGATTTATGCTTATCTTGCTTTGCGTTTGTCTATTTAACACAACGTTGAATGTCCGGGCACATCCTGCTGCCAAAGCCTCACCACAACTCTTACCACGGTATTGCCCCAACCCGCTGGTCATTGTATTTTATGGTGACTGGTACCCTTATATGTTCTTCAAAGATGATCAATTTCAAGGCGTTGACCACGAGTTTTTTGTTGCGGTGCTTAACCGTCTTGGCTGTCAGGTTAAAGTGGATGCCCTGCCCGAAAAACGCGCGCATTCAAATTTGGCCAAAGGCGGAGGTAATTTGGTGATGTCTGGCGCGACAGTCACAAAAGAACGTAAAACCTATGCCTATTTCTCTAAAACCTACCGCGATGAGGTGATATCGTTGTTTTATCTCAGCAAAGAAGCATTACCCGATACCCTCACTAGTGTGAAATATCTGGTCGCCAACAGTCAGGTAATTGCCACCAATGGCGCAGCTTTCTATGGTACGGATATAGAAGAATTGAGGAACAGCAAGTTCGGCAGCCGATTTATTCATATGCCGAGTTTGCACAACCGGGTAGAAATGTTACACAAAGGGCGCGCTCAGGCGATAATCGAAGACTATATCGCCGGATGCAATGATTTTCACCTCAGCGCACCAGACATCATCAGCGAGCTGCAAGCGGTGACCGTCAACAAAGTCAGGGTGGCGTTTATGTTCAGTAAAGCGGCGGTCACCCCTGAGTTTGTCAATCTGTTCGACGAAAATATGCAACAGTTGATTGATCAGGGGATGTTGGCACAGATGATGGCGAAATATACGCCAATGGGGTGTTAGTTGATGTTAGCTTCGCGCTGGCTTATAACTGTTCTAAAATCGCTTCGGCAGCACTGACAACCACGCCACGGGCGGGTTCTACGTTCAGTGAAGTTACTTTACCATTTTCAATAATCATGGCGTAACGTTGGCTGCGAATGCCCATGCCACCCGCTGTAATGTCTTTTTCTAATCCTAATGCTTTAGTCAATTCACCGCTGCCATCGGCCAGCATGATAAGTGCTTCGGCATTTTGGGCTTTGCCCCAGGCATCCATCACAAATGCATCGTTAACTGACAAACAAATAATGCTGTCGACACCTTTGGCTTTGATGTTGTCGGCATTGACCACATAACCCGGTAAGTGAGTTTGTGAACAACCCGGTGTGAAGGCGCCCGGCACGGCAAACAAAACGACTTTTTTATCGGCGAACAGTGCTTCGGTAGTGATGTCTTCAGGGCCGTTTTCGCCGAAAACTTTAAGCGTCACTGCGGGGATTTTGTCATTAACTGCAATCATTATTTATTCCTGTTGTTAGGTTATTATTCCCCTCCCGAAGTGCGTGGAGGGGTTTACAACTAGATGACTACTTAACAGTACCTGTAGTAGTCTCTGAGTAAAGCACTGGAGTACCGATTGGAGCAATTTCAAGGTCGATGTTGATACCAAACTTCACTTTACCGTTCACGGTGTCTGAACCACCAGAAACCATTTCAATTTCAGTCAATGTCAGTTCAGTCAGAGTCTCAGTGTTTTTCATGTTGTTTCCTTTGCAGTGATTAAATATAAGTAAATAAGCTCAGAAGCAGGCTTTTGCACCGGCCTCCACGAAGGGGTTTACAACCCGACTACCACTTAACAGTACCCGTAGTAGTGTCTGAGTTTAATACTGGGCTACCAATTGGTGCAGTTTCAAAATCATAGCCACTGACAAATTTTACTTTGCCTGTAACGGAGTCTGAACCGCCAGCAACCATTTCGATTTCGTTCAATGTCAATTCTGTCAAAGTCTCGGTGTTTTTCATGTTGTTTCCTTTGGTTTAATTGATTAAGTCAATCTTTTTAAACAAGATTTCCCGCCAGCATTATGTATTAATTAACCGTTTTAAGCAAATCACACCCTAAGCGGTTGGCGCTGTTTGCGATAACCAACTACTTTTATTATTAATAAACTTAATGTAATAAGAACAAGGCGAAAACATGTCAACAGTAAGAGTATTAAAACCCACGGTAGGCCCTATTGTCGGCGAGGCCACCAAAAATCATTTGCGCATTTTTATTCGCGGCGAAGACCTGTTTCACGACGGTTTTCTCTCCGACACCGACTATTCTGAAACCGGCATTTGTCAAATAGCCGAAGATGCCCAATTCACCACAGGCCTTCATACCCGGGTGTTTAAACTACACAAACAATATGACTACACCGGCGTTGCCATTTTCGGCGGTTTGGCCGCCTCAAAAACCTATTATTACCGCATTGGTTTTGGCCAAGGGGGTTTTACTGATTTTTATACCTCTTCATTTGACTGGCGTGATATCGCGACTGACCAAGTACGTACTCACTCGGATGATCCCGATCAAGCGACCTCTTTTTTACTTGGCTCGTGCCGCTATGCTAACCGTACACTGGGTGCATGGTTTGGTGACAATCAAGGTGATAAAACCTTGCGCACGGCGTGGCAAGATGCCGGTGGCAAAGCGGGCGAAATCGATTTTACGATGTTCTGTGGCGACCAAATTTATGCCGATGATACCCAAAACTTTCTGTGGCAAGAAGACAAATCGGTCAGCGATTTTCAGAAGAAATACCGTCATATGTTCAACAAAAAGCACTTTAACAAACTGTGTCGTAACATCCCCACTTATATGATCCTCGATGACCACGAAATTGAAGACAACTGGCCAGACACCAAAAACGACAGCAAGCTAAACCGGGATTCTCAGCAATTTGTCAACGCCATCAATTATTATCAGGCCTATCAGGTTTCGCACAGCCCGGTGTTCAAAGTCGACAGTAATGCAGTGGATTTAGATGAGGTATATTTCAAAGACGTTAATACCAGCATCAAAGACAAGTTTGGTAATGTCCTTATCCAGCGCCTGTCTGGTACGCCCAAAAAGTTCTGGTATACCTTTGAATCTGGCTGTATGGATGTGTTTGTGATGGATTGTCGCACCGAGCGTCAATTGAGGCATAAAAACAAATACATGATCTCGTCAGTCCAGATGAAAGCGTTGAAAGATTGGTTTTTGACTGACAAAGATTATCGAGTCAAGGCGGTGGTTGTTTCGGTTCCGTTGTTTCCAGACTATAACGATGGTGAAGATCAATGGGGTGACGAACGCCTACGCAGACAACGTGACGAGATTGTTGAATTTATTGACGAAAACAAAATCCCTCGGGCATTGTTTTTAACCGGTGACATTCATGTCTCTTATGTGTCAAACATTACCACTAAAAACAGCAATACCAAAATTCATCAGGTGATCTCTAGCCCAATTTACTGGCCCTTCCCCTTCGGTCAAGGCAATGAGGAAGACTACACGCTCAACGAACCCATGCAGGGCAACGAAAAGTGGGAAATCAAAACCCCCACCAAGTTTATCAAGGACAATAATATTTCGAGGGTTGACGTAAACATGAATGGCTTTAGGGTTAGGGTCTATGAACGCGAGGGCGAATTACTCGACGATAACCGGTTTACTTTTGCGGTGAGCTAGGTGTGATTTTGGCTGCGACCATTCATTTGTCGCAGCTCCTTGCAACCGCTATTACCTACCTGTTTAATTGGTTTTAAAAGAAAAAAGATCTCAACACAGAGTCACGGAGGCACGGAGCAAGAAAGAGGAAAAGACCAAAAGATTGAAGGGAAAGGTCGGGTTAAGTTATATCGACAGTCATTATGTTTTGCTTTTGTCCTTCTCTTTCTTTCTCCGTCGCTCCGTGCCTCCGTGTTAAGGCTTTTGATTTTCATGGCCGAAGGCCTAGGCCTACATAGCGGTAGCGATTCAAGCGTAGCGTACACGTGGGTAATGCGTAGCGCACCTCCTCGTATCTACCCGGCATTCTCTCGCTCATCCCAATGGTTTTTTATCGCTAAAATATTATCAAGACAATCCATAAAACAATCTACCAATTCGGGGTCAAAATGTTGCCCCCGACCTTTTTTTATCTCTGCCACGGCATCTTCAACCGGCCACGCATCTTTGTAGGGCCTGACCATGGTCAGAGCATCAAATACGTCGGCAATCGCCACAATGCGGGCACTTTGCGGAATCTTCTCTCCTTTGAGCCCTTTGGGATAACCTGAGCCATCCCATTTTTCGTGGTGATACAAGGCCACCTCAGAGGCTAACTTGAACAGCGGGGCATCACTTTTACTCAAAATGTCGTAACCGATTTGGGCATGGGTTTTCATTGTTACCCACTCGTGCGGCTCGAACTTGCCCGGTTTTTTCAATATCGCATCTGGGATGCCGATTTTACCGGTATCGTGCATTGGTGAGGCAAATTGCAGTTGTTTTGCCTTCACCACATGCCAACCGGCTTGTCGGGCAATGGCAGCGGCATAAGCCGCCATGCGCCAAATGTGCACGCCAGTGTCTTCGTCGTTGTAGTGCCCTGCCTCACCTAACATGTGAATGGCGGCATTTTGGCTGGCAGCCAATTCTGAGGTTCTTTGTTCAAGCTGAATTTCGAACAATCGCTGCTGGTCATACAGCGCCAATTGGGTGGCCACTCTGGCATGAACGATAGGCGCCGACACCGGTTTGGTGATGTAATCAACCGCGCCGACATCAAACCCGCGTTTTTCGTCTTCGATTTCAGTTTTGGCGGTGACAAAAACCACCGGAATTTTGGCTGTGATGACGTTGCATTTAAGCCGGATGCAAGTTTCGTAACCATCAAGTTCAGGCATCATCACATCTAGCAAAATCAAATCGGGTTCAAACTTTTCGGCCAGCTCTATGGCTTGAAGGCCACTGGTGGCTAAAGAAATGTTATATTTGCTTTTGAGTATCTGTCGCAATAATTGCAGATTGTTTGGTTCATCATCAACAATAAGAATGCGCCAAAGTTTATCAGATTGTTCAGTCATGGAGTTTTAATCTCTATTGTCAGTTCATCGGCCAGTTGGTTGAGCAGCGCACTGGCCTGACAAAAATCAAATAGTTGCAGTTTGCTGTCTATTGGGGCCAGTTTATCGGCTTCGATGTATTGCCCCAGCTGTTCAATAGCGGCTTCTGCGGCATCGGGGTCATGCTGCTCGCAGGCATCAAGCGCACTGGCAAAACTATCGGTGCACTGAGGTAAGTTCTCACTGAGCGGCCCAACACTTGCTTGCTCAGATTTGCTGGCCATGGGTAACGCATTAATCGCCGCCAGAGTTTCGTTAAGCACAAAAACAAAGGGCTTGAGCACAATGTTAATGGCGTCTTGTTCGTCGCTTTTTATCGACGCTTCAAGCGAGCAGGTACATTTGTATAGTTTTTTCAATCTCAGGTTGCCTGCCGCGCCCTTAACCTTGTGAACAATACCATCGGCATTGTAGTTGTCGCCCATGCCGATATAACCGCACAGTTCGCTGACCGTATGGGTATTGCGTTCGGCAAACCCGTGCAGTGCCTGATAGTAGGCGTCTTCGTCTAGCCACGAAGCCAGTGCAGAATTGAAATCGATAAGTTGGGGTGAGGCCCCTTCTCGTTTTACATGATGTTCATTCACACTGATGTTGGGGAGCGCTCTGATAACCCCACTGTTGATAGCTGGACGGTTGACAACAGAATCAGGAACAACCTTGGCAATAGTGGCAAACAAGGTTGGAAAATCAACCGGTTTGACCACAAATTCGTCCATCCCGGCGTCTATCACTTTGGTCTGCACTTCGCTCATCGCATTGGCGGTCAGGGCGATGATAGGCACCTTGGCGTTAAAACCGTCATGCGCGGCCTGTTTGCGGATGGTTCGGGTGGCTTCATATCCATCCATTTCGGGCATTTGAATGTCCATTAAAATCAAGTCAAATCGCTGGCTGGATGCCTTGACC
>JABSOG010000171.1 GCA_013216025.1 Algicola sp.
CATCACTTTGTTATGGTGGTTCATTGCGTATCGTCAGCCACGATACCGCCATCGACGAAAACTTGCTGGCACGGACTTTGCGGCAACGTCCGGTGGATGTGTTGAAGATTGTTCCTTCGCACCTGAGCGCGTTAATGACAGGTGACAACCCGGATATTTTGCCGAGAAAATGCCTGATTGTCGGCGGTGAAGCAGTGGATGCCCAACTGATTGGACGTATCAGGGAAATGGTGCCTGGCTTGAAGATTGTCAACCACTACGGTCCGACTGAGTCGACCGTTGGTGTCACCAGTTATGAACTGGATGAAGACAAGCCGAGCAATGTGTTGAAAAGAGTGTTGAAAAGTGTGCCGATCGGTAAGCCATTTAACAATATCAGAACCTATATCCTTGACAGTGAAGGCAACCAGGTGCCGATGGGCGTTCCGGGTGAATTGTATCTGGGCGGAGAGTCACTGGCTCGTGGTTATTATAACGACTCAGCCAAAACAGCGATGAGCTTTATTCCCGATGCGTTTTCCAATGAACCCGGCGCACGTTTGTACCAAACCGGCGACCTTTGTCTGTACTTGCCAGACGGTGAAATCAAATACCTCAAACGTAATGACTCGCAGGTTAAGGTACGGGGTTATCGCGTAGAGCTGGACGATATCCGTAATGCATTGATTGAGCACGAAGAGATTGAATCGGCGGTGGTGGTTCATTACCACGATGAAAACCTCGGTGATGTACTGGTGGCCTGGTATGTCAGTGGCTGGGGTGACGAAATTGACGCCGACGAACTTAAAACCTTTGTCGGTCAGCAATTGCCGCAATACATGGTGCCGTTTGCGTTCAGAATGCTGGATGAGATCCCGCTTAACAGTAACGGTAAGGTCAATCGCAAAGCGTTGCCGAATCCACAATTGAAAGTGGCTTACAGTGGCATCACCGTACCGCCAAAAAACGATATGGAAAAATCCTTGGCCCAAATCTGGCAAGAGTTGCTGAATATCGACGAGGTTTGTGTGCAAACCAGTTTTGCGAAACTCGGTGGTCATTCGTTGTTGGCGATCCGCTTAACCGCAAGGATCAGAAAACAGCTGTCGCTTGAACTACCGCTGAAACTGATTTTTGAAATGCCGACCATTGTTGAGCAGGCCAGTTACCTGTCGACCATAGCACAATTGCAAAACGATACCGACCAGCGCGCTGACAGCGCTGATCGCGAAGAGTTTTCTTTTTAACCGATTGACCGATTTATATATGAGAAAAGTGAATGAAACTTAAAATGATATTGGCCATGGTATGTGGCAGCTTGATGCTGGGCGGTTGCGCTGGGCTAAAAACCGGCGACACTGTTGTTCAAGCAAAAGACACTGGGGTTCAAGCGAAATCTGTAGCAACTGGGGGCCAGACCTTTGATTATGAAATCAAACCGACCATAGACGATAACTTTAAACTGGCCAAATACCGTTTGTGGCTGCCGGGTAACGATAAAAAGCTCAAAGGCATATTAACGCTGGTACCAGGTGCCAATGGTGATGGCCTGTATTTGGCTGAAGATCCAAAATGGCGCAAGTTTGCCGTTGAAAATAACTTTGCGCTGGTGAGTTTGTACATGCTCAACCGCAGTGAGAAAAAAGCCGACGGTACGGATCATCCGTATTATTTTGAGCCGAAGTGGGGCACCGGTCAGGCATTGCTGAACGCTTTCGCTCATTTTGGCAAAGTGGCGGGCAAGCCAGAAATGGCACAATTGCCGACGTTGATGTGGGGTCATTCTGCAGGCGGGCAATTCAACTATGGTTTTGCCAGTTGGGCACCAGAGCGTGTCATCGCCTTTACAGCGATAAAGGGAGGTTACTACTTGCCAGAGGCACAGGCGGCAACAATGCAAGTACCTGCGTTGTTTCTGACCGGAGAATTGGACATTCAACGTCGGATTGACGGCATCCACAAAGTGGTAGAAAAATATCGTGCCAAAGGTGCCTTGTGGGCTAGCGCTCAAGAAGTGCACGGCGGCCATGGTCCGGGTCATACCGATGACCTGATAGTGCCGTTTTTCCAAAAAATGGTTGATGCCCGTTTGCCAGAATCGGTGAACAGCTATCGTGATATTATCGAACTGCGCGCAGGCAAAGGCTGGATGGCTGATAATGATAGCTTCAAGTTGACCCATTCAAGCAGCCAAAACCTGGTCAACCCTGGGTTATCCTGGTTGGTAGATTTTGAATTTGCCCAACAGTGGCAAGCATTTTCCAGCCGTAAAGGCAACGAAAGCGGCGTGCTTGAACACTACACTTTGGCGCATAAACACGCTGAGTTAGATAAACGCACCACCGACAATGAAAAACTGCTTTTGCCGATCATGAACGTATCGCGCAATGCGACTGTTTTGGCGGTGCAACTGGGTAATGAGCACATCAGCCAGTTAATGAAAAATGTGGTAGGCAAGGGCGGTAAACTGCATAAAACCAATTTTATCAGCTTGGTTAATGGGGATACCTCTTTACCAGATAATTCAATTGACAGTGTTGTTTTGCTCGACAATTATCAGCAATTGGTCAAAACGGATATCGACAGAAAATTGCTGTTGGCGAAAATATACCGGTTGATTAAACCCAGCGGTACATTGACCATTATCGGCGATGAAGGGGATGAAAAATCCAAACCGGGTGAATTTAACCGGGTTTACTGGAAGCTGGTTTCTGATGAAGCGCTGGCCACAGGCCTAGGTTGGGATATTGCCAATACGGACTTGGAAAACAAGCAAGACAACCTGCTGGCACCGCCAAACATGGCCGAACAGCCGACCAGCAAGTATGTTTTCCGATTTACCAAGATGCCTTTTAGCACAAAGCTTTAAGGTAATGAAGGGTGGACAATGTCCACCCTTTTTGCAATTGAAATGCTTAAATGGCGTTGTTAATATGGATACTGTGTCGTTGGTTAGTGATTCGCGTGGGTGTGTTTTGTTGGGCTTCGTCGCTGTAACGACAGCCCGGTTCGTTCTTAACCACAACCTGCGCCACTTCGTAGGTTGCGGTTCGACTCCATGGATTGGAGGAGGTAGGGCGACGCAGGATGCCAAAGCCGAGACGAGGAACTAGGAAGCCCAACAATCAATAATTTTCGTATAAGCCAAGCCATGTTGACGGCACAAATTATTTCCACCTATCTCGCTTTGGCGGCGAAAGCGCCTTAGCAAAATAGTGCTTATGTCAGCTATCGCTGAAAATATTTTCACATACTTTGTCTGATGCGATTAAGGTTGGAATGTACGGATTTAAATCATCCTGCTTTTAATAGAGCTGTCGAATTTCCGTACTTCCACCGTAAATGCCGAAATTATCCGCCTTTCTACAGCAAGAAATTGCACCGTATAAATATAAATCGTTGATTGTAAGTTAATAAAATCGTATTCTTTTTTGTCACTATTTAAATTGCCTGAAAATGTTTGCTCCGTAAATACGGGAACTTTTCGGCTAGTAGAGCTGTTAGGCAGATAAAAGGATATCAATGGAACTCGCAACATTACTGACAGCATTTGCTGCTTTATTAACTAGTATTATCGCTATGTTCACCGTTAGAGAAATGAGCAAGCAAAGATTAGTATCTAATTTACCGATTATTAAGGTGTTAGGCGGTTATGCAAAAGTAGACATCGATAAGTCTCATAATTGGCTATGGAAAAGTGAGAAACTAGCGATTAACAACTTCGGTAAAGGTGTTGCTCTTGATGTGAAAGTAACATGGGAAGTACGAACGAATGATATCATTGCTATGCTTCAGAAGTATGATCCCCATAATGTAAAAGGTTTTTCTCTAGAAAATAACTTTCTAAGATTGGAAAACTCTTTCCATGCTATAAAAATTCAATCGGAAAAGCTCTTTCCTGCTATATCTGTAGATACGCAAACTTGTAATGAGATTGCTATACCTGCTTATTTAACAGCTGCCTTTGGTACATATATCAATGAGGCTATATTAAATAGACCAGAAAATAGCAAGTCTAAATCAATAGACTTTGAAGACTTCCCCAGTGTAAATGTTAAAGTTGGGTATGCAGATATTAACAATAATGTTTACGAAAAGAATTTTTCTTTATCTATTAGTATTTACGCTGTAGCTAACAGCTCCGAAAATAAAAATGGTGATGCCGACGTTGGCTTTAGTATCCGTGAAGTATCTGCATAACAAGCTGTTCAAGAGGGACAAAAAAAATAATAGGGGTCAAATCGCTTGTCTAATGATACTTTTTTAACATACTGAATTATTTGATATTTTTATCAAAAAGCAGTGCCGTCAATTCGTTTTATTGAGAAAAGACCACCTTTATACACAGAACTGGCTGATTGGTCTTTTCATTTTTGAAAATGAACATAGCACCAACAGATTTTCGCGAATTACGCCGTTATCGCTAATTTTATAAGTCTTACCCTCAGATAGGGGAGTCACTGACTCCCGAATTACAAAATAAACTCAAATTAGCCATGAAAATATTGGTCAACTCAACTCAATACAATGCCTTCTACTGGCAGGCAACCCCCTAAATTTTCTTATACCTTCAAAGCATGTAATTTGTTGCTTTATAATATTTTATTCTCAATAAAGCTGTGCAATAAACAACCAATCCAATTGTCATTCGCTATACTTATATACAGTATTTGGTTAATGAATATGGCACCAAGGAGAATAGAATGATTGCAAATGTTAATTGCTTATTTGATAACGCCAATGATGATTACAAGTACGATAGTGATGCTCAACTTGGCGATAAAATTACCGAGCTGTCTGGGCGAATTAATGCTGCTGCGTACTGTTTTTTAAAAATGGTAGCAGCTTTTGATCGCCGCAAAGGCTGGTGCGACGGCTGCATTAAATCTTGCTCACATTGGTTAAACTGGAAATGCGGCATAACTCGCACCACAGCTCGCGAAAAACTTCGGGTCGCCCATTGCCTTGAAAGGCTCCCCCATACCAATAAAGCATTTGAAGCTGGGTGAGTAGGTTCAAGAAGCGAATACTTGGAGCTTTTTGTACCTTCTCAGTGGAGGCATGGATGCCGACAGGACACCCTACATGGATGTTTTTCATCGCTAAACCAACTAAAAACACCATGTACAATTAACACTCGCTAGAAGTTGGTTACTTTCTCGTTTTTGCGTTGAAATTCATCCATGAAGGGCTGGCCCTGTCGGTCATCCTGACACTCCACCTCACAGGAACAAAGGCTGCAAGTATTCGCCTTCGTTCCTGTTCGCCCGCAAGTTGAAGGTGGGTTATTGATTAAAGCCATTGAAGAAATCATGAGGCAAGAGGATAGAAATGCTTCCGCGGAAGCATCTGCAGAGGGACGAAATGCTTCCGCGGAAGCATCTGAACAAGGACAACTTGATGTGCCAGCCGTCGAAAAAGTCACTTACAGCCAAAGACGTGCAGACGCTATGGCTGTGTTGGTCGAGCATTTTATTGCGACGGCAACTGTTGATGATGAAAACGGTGGCGCTCAGCCATTAGCAGGCCATGAACGCTGTCAGGTGGTTTTACATTTGAACGTTGATACTTTAAAAGCAGAACATGAACATCAGCTAGAGCTTGAACATGAGCACGGTGAAAGCTGCAATTGTCATCACGATACTCCGGCGAATATGGACTATCAGTGGATATCGATGGCCAACGCCAAACGATTCAGCAGTGATGCCAGTTTATATACTGTTTTGGAAGATAAATACGGTAACGTGTTGAATGTTGGGTGAGCAGGTCCAAGAAGCGAATACTTGGAGCCTTTTTGTACCAGCGAAGTGGAGCCATGGATGGCGACAGGACGCACTACAGGGATGTGGGCTACGTATAGAAATCGGCGGTGCATGATAAAACTTTGCCGTTTTCACCATGCCCAGCTGCATAAAGGCCATTTCACCATACTTTTACAAGAACAAACCTACAAGAACTATGGTCAAAAGTGGATATTTAAAAACGCTGCAGGTGCAGTCATCGAACCCAATCCCACATTACGGCTACCGCCATCGACAACGCGAAGCAATGACTTTATGGAAGAGCATTGGCCCCACATTAACAGCCAAACCGGGGTTTCTCATTGGCAGGGCAAGCCACTTAATTATGCAAAGGCAATTGGCGATTTAATTCGGTGTAAACGTCGTCACTGATTCGTTGACTGTACTTGAGGTAGAGGAGGCTAGTCTTATATCGTGCATCAATGTGGCATTGCAAGACCCCGCTTTTCTGAGGGGTTTTATCAATCAGGGCCGTCAGTAATTGACATTTTTCCTGAGTATCTGAACATGGCTGGCGTTACTTTGTATGTAATACCAGCTTTTGTTGCCAACTTGTCAATGAGCTTTCTAATAAATTGAGGGGAGCTTTTTTCACCACGACTAGTCACCAACAAGTAACTATGGTCAGGCTTTGTTATGTGTCTATTGTCTTTATAGCACTTGATGAGAGCTGCTGACTTTGAGTTGTGCAATCTAATGTATCTATCTCGTTGACCCTTTCCTGAAATTTTGAGCCGCAATTCATCCAAATCAATATGCTCTTCTTTTATGGCTGTTAATTCGTTCACAAAGAGTTCTGTTGATATTAGTAACTCCAACACCACAACGGCAGTGAACTTGTTAAAATCTCTTTTAGAAGCGATCAAATTTGACAATGAATCACTGTCACAAATTTGTACTCCAACAGCCCCAAGTTCTGAATAGGCTGTTTTCTTCATCTTGACAAGATCTTCATATGGAATGTTTTTTCGTACTTTGGTAGGTATTTTAAGCTCTAAATCAATGCCATCAACCGGATTTAAAGCAATATGACCTTCCTCAACCATCCAATTGAACAGTCTATTTATACAGGCGAAACGTAATTTGATCGTTGAGTGACTGGCCTTGCCATCACGTAGGTACGCAACAAAGATGTTATTAATTATATTACTGTCGATATTCTTGATTGCAGTATGTTCATCCATTTCGCTACAGAAAACAGCCAAAGCTCTTTTATATGCTCTTATGGTGTGTTCAGAGAGTTTCCAAGTGACTTCGCACTCATGCAAAAATGAAGTTCGAGCATCCTTTAGTGTCAAAGACGAAATAGTATCAGTTGCATTAGAAGTGTTGCGGGCCGAAGGTTTTACGTGTGCTTCATCCTGAGTTTGTAAACTTGCGTCCCTCAAACTGAATAGGTACTCCGTTATTTTCTCTCGAACATATCGTTGAAATATGGACGGTTCAGCAAACTCGTTAAATAAAATGGCTTTCCCTTTAATCAATTTATCCTTAAAAGCCAAAACCTTTTTCAAATCGTCACCTGGATCGGCTAGGATTTCGGATGCCACCTGTTTAAAGTACATTGCCATTTCAGGTTTGCCCGTGTTTTTACGTCTTAAAAAAGAAAGTTCAAATTCCTCTTCAAATCCCGAAGAAAATATCCCTTCGTTATCAGGTGGCGTTCCCCATTTTTTCCATATAATGCCAATGAATAATTCACAAGAATCTAAATCTTTGTTAATTATTGCTTGTGGGCGGCCTGCACCTGGTGCTGTATCTTCCCAAGCAACTAGATCGACCATGTAACCAAGTCTTTTAGCTATAGTTTTATTGATTTCAGTAACGGCATCGTAAGCCAACCTTCTCTCATTAGCCAAATCACCGGGCGAAGCCAGAAATACTCTTACAAGTTTTATTTCTTGTGTCAAAATCATCAATTCCCGAAAATAAGATTAGAATATAGAAGCTAGCAAAATTACTCTTCGATATTATCAGTAGCAGGTTAAAATTAAAGGTAACGATTGTCAATTTTCTAATTGTGAACGGGGTGTCTTATTGGTCTGTAGGTTTTTAGACTTAGCAGGATTCGGAGAATGGTTATTTATTCTCCGAATTGAATTTTGAATTTAAAAAAAGAAGGTGTGAGCTGGCCTATAAGCCGGGTTCTGTCGAGAACAATCATTCGTCTAGGCCTGCAATCGCTCGCAGGCTCAAGCAACCTACCCGGTTTCAACGCGGGACACGCCATACGAAACCCTATTTGGTCTTGCTCCGGGTGGAGTTTACCTTGCAACCCACTGTTACCAGGGGTCCGGTGCGCTCTTACCGCACCCTTTCACCCTTACCATCCGCTTGCGCTTCAGGCGGTCTTCTCTCTGCTGCACTTGTCGTCGGCTTGCGCCGCCCAGGCGTTACCTGGCACCCTACCCTATGGAGCCCGGACTTTCCTCCCGTTGATAATTTTCATACCAACCGGCGATTGCTCGGCCAACTCACCCGCGCATTCTAACTGTTACGACTGGGTTTATCCAGTGTTAAAACAGGGTGTCATAGCCCCATTGGGGGATTTTTTATGTTGGTCTCTTATTCCGGCTTTCTTCTGTCGGGCTTCGTGCTTCGCACTTCAACCACGACCTACGTGTGTCCATGTAGGTTGCGGTCGAATCGCGAAGCGGGAGGCCCAACAAATCAATCTAGCGTCAACCCAAACTTATAAAGGTCATTCTTCTTAAGCTCATAATGCACGGCAACAATAGCAGCAGCCTTTTTCAGCGGCAGCTCGACTTTAAGTTGTTTAAGCAAGGCTATCGCTGGCTCGGGCAAGTCGGTGGTTTTTTCTTTCTTGGTGCTTATCATTAACACCATTTCGCCTTTTTGATGGACCAAGTCTTCTTTTAACCAGACCAGCAATTCGGTTGCGCTGCCCGAATAAAAGGTTTCAAAGGTTTTGGTGATCTCTTTGGCCAGCACTACTTGGGTGTCTTCGCCGAGTACTTCTATTACGGCTTCAACTGAGTCGACAATTCGTCGTGGGCTTTCGTAGCAAATTGCAGTGCCAGTTAAGGCCGTCACTTGTTGTAAAAAGTCTTGTTTGGCTTTTTGTTTGACCGGAATAAAACCCATAAAGGTAAAGTTGTCGGTGGCGAGGCCCGAGCAGCTAATCGCTGCTATTACCGCACATGCGCCGGGGATTGGAATTACCCTTATACCTTCTGCTCGGCAAGCGTTCACAATGGCGTAACCCGGGTCGCTGATGAGTGGCGTGCCTGCGTCTGATACCAGCGCGATGTCTCTTCCGGCTTTTAGCCACGAGATCAGCAAATTGGCTTTATCTTTTTCGTTGTGATCATGAAAAGCGGTGGTTCTGGTGGTTATACCATAGTGAGACAACAGTCTGCCGGTGTGGCGGGTGTCTTCTGCCGCAATCGTGTCTACCGCTTTTAACGTTTCGATGGCGCGATAGGTGATGTCGTTTAAGTTGCCTATTGGTGTGGCAACGATAAATAATTGGCCGCTTTTATCCATTTTGTCTCATCTTTGATTGAGGTTAACCCGATGCAGCGCTAAGATAGCAACTAATTGCCCTCTATGCAAAATACGGTGTAGCATCAGTTTGAAACGATTCAATTTTCCTTCTCTTAATTTGGTAACAGGTCATTTATCAACAAGTCACTTATCAATAGTGCGCTTGTCTTTATCGGCATTGGCAATCTGTCTGTTAGCCTCTTGCGGCTCTACCGCACCCAAAATACCAAAAGCAACGCAAATTTCACAAAAGCCGTTGGCTGAAGAAAAAGTCTATAACAGCGACGATTATCTCAGGTTGGCGCGCGAAAATGGCGACTCGGCCACTTATTTGTTTAACGCAGCCGATGCGGCACACAAAGAGCAGCGTTTTGAAAAAAGTATGATTGTCATCAAGTCGATGCAACAGACTTTTGTGCCGCTCGAAATCAAACAGAAATTACTGGTGCTTGAAGCAAGCAACTTTATTGCGCTTGGCCACCTTAACGAAGCTGAAAAAACATTGACCGCTGATTTGGCGAAAACAACAGAAATTCGTCACGACATCAACCGTTTAAAAGCCGACCTTTATGGCAAACAAAATCGTTACATCGAATCATTACGCAGTTTGTTTCAACTTGAAAAAGCCGCCGAAAATGGTGAGGTGCCAGATAATAAGGAAGACATAGCCCGCACCATATGGCATCAGTTAAATCAATTACCCGATGTCAGCTTTGAAATCTTCGAATATCAAGACTATACCAACGCTAAATCGTGGATACAGTTGGTGCGCATCACCCGCCTGTACACCGGGCAACCCAGTGTTTTGCAGCGCCAGTTAAAAAACTGGTATGACTTGCATCCGTGGCATGCGGCGATGGATGTTCTACCCGAAAGTTTTCAGCGTTCGCTTGAAGCCGAGCCGTTTACGCCAGCCAAAATTGCGGTGGTGTTGCCCTTCACCGGCAAATTACGCAGGCAGGCACAGGCCATTCGCAATGGTTTATTGGTGGCCAATCAAGACAAAAACAATATTGAGTTGATGTTTATCGACAGCAATTTACCCATTACCACTATTGAGCAACGCTTACAGGCGCAGCAGGTGGAGTTTATGATAGGTCCGCTGCTTAAAGATAAGATTGAGAAATTTGCCGCTAACCCCATGATCGCCGCCACGCCCACTTTGTTTTTGAACCGTATTGCATTGGCAGACGATCCTAATCAGCTGCATTTCTTTTTTGGTCTGACCCCTGAAGACGAAGCCGCGCAAGCAGCCGAAGCGATGTTTAAGTTGGGTTATAAAAAACCGTCAATTATTGCGCCGCGTAACAGTCTGGGCCGTCGTTTGAGCGATATGTTCACTAAAACCTGGCTGAGTCAGCGTTCTGACGAGAAAATTCTGATGCCCGAGGTGCGCTATTATGCCAATCAAACTGAAATGCAAGTGGCTGTTAAAAACCTCATGGACGTTGAACAGAGTAAAGAGCGCATCAAAAAGATAAGGTCGCTAATCACCAAGCAGTTAACAACCGAAACCCGTAACCGCAAAGATATGGACGTGATTTATCTGATAGGTAACAATGTTCAAACCAAGTTGCTCAAACCTTTTATCGACGTCAATACCAGTGTGCATACTAAAAGTATTCCGGTTTATGCCACTTCTCGTAGTCATGCTTTGCTTAAACCCAACGATGATAAGCGCGATCTGCGTTCGTTGACGTTCACCGAGATCCCTTGGATGCTCGAAAGCGAAACACGCTACGCCAAACAGCGAGCCTTATTCAACCGCCTGTGGCCTACGCTCGATGAATCCATGCGCCGTTTGTTTGCGCTGGGTTATGATGCGTTGTATTTGGTCGACCGTATTGCCCAATTAAGAGTGCTCAACGGTTTAACCGAACAAGGCATGAACGGGCTTATCTCTATCGACCCTAATGGGTTTGTCAACCGCCGCCATAAGTGGGCCAAGTATAATGCAGTAGGTCAAGTTGAGCCGGTTACCCTCGATTAAGCGGCTGTTTAGTCGCGACATTGGCAAAATCTACGAAGATATTGCGCAAAACTACTTAAAAAAGCAGGGTTTACGCCTGATCACGACAAATTTTAATTGTCGCTATGGTGAGCTAGACCTTATAATGAGCGAATCAGATGTTTTGGTGTTTGTTGAGGTTAAGTTTCGACGTAACAAAGCTTTTGGCGGCGCGATCGCTGCCGTTTCGAACAGCAAACAGCAAAAACTGACTAGAACGGCCCAGTGGTATATGCAGCAAAACGGTCTTTCGAACCATCAAGCACGTTTTGATGTGATTGCCATCGAAGGCGCTGACGAGATCAATTGGATTAAAAATGCGTTTTATGGCCAATAGTAATTACCGATGAAGTTAAGGTTTTGGTGGCGCAACATTTCGACGACAACTAGTCTTTCTGGAAAACTCAATGCTCGACAAAATTAAATCTATTTATACCGAAAGTATTCAAACCTTTATTTCGTGTGGCGAAACCCTACCGAACCAATTGCAGCTGGCCGCCAACATGATGGTGCAGTGTCTGCTCAACGGTAACAAGGTATTGACCTGTGGCGTACAAGGCGGCATTTTGCTGGCCGATCACATGGCCGACATTTTGGTTAATCATTATGAAATTGAACGCCCTTGTTTACCGGCTATTTCGTTAAGCAATCGATTGTCGACCAATGTCGATTGTTATGGCCGTCAAGTCCGGGCGCTGGGTCAACCTACCGATATCTTGCTGGCGATTTCTCCGCTGGGCCATGATGAGGTGGTGATCAACGCGGTTGAAGCGGCGTTAACCAAAGACATGATTGTTATCGCCATGACTGGCGGTGACGGCGGCGAATTGTCGGGGTTACTCAGCGACAATGACGTTGAGATCAGAATTCCTTCGAGCCGACCTTCGCGTATTCTCGAAACTCACTTTTTCAATATCCACTGTTTGTGTGACTTGATTGACAATATTCTCTTTTCCCAGCCCCACGGCGACGAATAAATAACGAAGACTATACAATGAAATTCAGAAAACTTTTACCCGCCATCTTTGTGTTAAG
>JABSOG010000172.1 GCA_013216025.1 Algicola sp.
TTTAAACTGGTGTATCTGGGCATATTGAAAACCGCCTCATTGCCCCCCATTTGGCTGATAAACCACAATCTTTCCTGAGACTGGGTAACCGGGGCCAGTTGCGCATTAGAAGTTAGGTTTAAGTCGCCATACAGCTGCAATATCGCTGCTTTGTTGTTTGATAGCTGCGCTTTAATGGTGCCCGTTAGTGCACTTTTGTTACCCTTGACCGCCAGTCGACCATCATTTTGAGCAATAATCACCCGTAATTCTTTAAGCTGTTGTAAAAAGGCAATGATGCTCATAATTCAAACTCCTCCATGTCTTCCTCTTCGTCAACGGCGTCGATTGCCATTAGCGACTGTATTACCTCATCCTCGTACAAATCATTGCTATGTTTATCAAGCTTTTGTTCATTTCGACATTGGTCAATAAACGACCCAAGATCATTCAAACAGCTGAATTCGAATATATTGGCCAAAATCATATCTACAGTAAAACTTTGCTTGATAGTACTGAGCAGTCGCATCACCAAAATAGAATGGCCACCCAAATCAAAAAAGCAGGCCGTTGCACTGATTTTGTTGCGGTCAATCTTTAACAACTGGGCCCAGATACTCACCAGTTGGCGCTCGGTATCGGTTGTGGGCTCACTATATTCACCCGCCAACTTAGCCTGATCCGGTACCGGCAAGACCCGCTTATTGACCTTGCCATTGGGTGTTAACGGCATTTCGTCGAGCACCACCAAAAAGGTCGGTATCATAAATTTGGGCAAACTGGCTTGCAGGTCCACTTTCACTTGCTGGGTATCTAAATCAGTGCCACTGGCAACAACATAACCCACCAACTGTTTGTGCCCGGGTTCATCTTCGCGTGCCAATACCACTGCTGATTTTATCGCTGACAATTGTGAAAGCTGGTGTTCAATCTCAGCCAACTCAATGCGAAAACCGCGAATTTTAACCTGATCGTCAATCCGGCCAACAAATTCAAGATTGCCATCTGGCCGGTAACGCGCCAAATCGCCAGTTTTATAAAAACGTGCCTCCGCATCGTCTTTAAAAGGGTTTTGTATAAAACGTTCGGCTGTCAATTGGGCCAAGTTGTGATAACCCCGACCGACACTTGCACCACCAATACACAATTCGCCAATAGCCCCCTGTGGCACCAGCGCACCAGCTGGCGACAACAGATAAATGCAGACGTTGCTGATAGGCCTACCGATTGGCGGCAACGCTTTTGATCCACTGGGCAATTGGTAGAACGTAGTCGCTACCCCCGCCTCAGAAGGGCCGTAAAGATTGAAAATTGGCGGCGCATCTTCGTCGTGCCAAGACAGATGAGACAATTGTTGTCCAGCTGCATAAATGACCTTCAAGCTTGGTGGGATGTTGCTCAACAGGTCTTGTGCCATCATCTCAAGCAAGGCTGTGGGCAAAAAACAGTGGCTAATGTCGTGCTCTGCCAGCAGTGAAGTCAACAAATCACTCGATTGCCGAATATCGTCAGGCACCATCACCAGCGTGCCGCCACAGGTAAGCGTTGGCCAGAACTCCCATACTGCTGCATCAAAACCAATACTGGAAACAAAAGTGGCACGGCTGCCACTGCCAATACCAAATTCAGATACATGCCAACGACAAAGGTTGACCAGCGCCTTGTGTTCATTCAACACACCTTTGGGCTGCCCGGTCGAACCCGAGGTATAAATCATATAAGCCAGATTATTGGCCGTTTGCGCCTCGTCTTTTACCGGGTTAGTGACATCAAACGCCTCAATGGCATGTGCCAACTGCGGTTCATCCAAACAAAAAATATCGACTGGCGCGCTTTGTAATCGCGTTTTAAACTCGCTTTGAGCCAGTATAATGCTGATACCACTGTCGTTGATCATATAGGCCAAACGGTTTTGCGGATAACTCGGATCAAGTGGCACATAAGCGCCTCCAGCTTTGACAACAGCCAACAAGACAACGGCCAAATCAAGTGATCGCGAAACACAAACCCCAACCAAAGTCTCGGGTTTAACCCCTTGTGAGCGTAGATAATGGGCCAAACGATTGGCTTTTTCGTTAAGCGCCCGGTAAGTCAATTGCTGATGCAGCAAAACCACAGCAATATTTTCTGGGGTCTGTTCAACCTGTAGTTCAAACAGTTGTGCAATACAATCGCTCGCTGGGTCGCCTTTTAAATAATCGACCCGCGTATCATTCAAGGTGTGGCATAAATACTGTTGTTCTTGCTCGCTGAGCATCGGCAGTTGACCAATAGTATTGTTGGGGTCAGCCACAATACCCTCTAGCAGGTTAAGCAAATGTCCACTGAGACGGGTGATGGTGCTCTGGTTAAACAAGTCGGTATTGTATTCAAAACACAATGACAGCCCGCTTTCACTTTCAATCACGCAGAGTGCCAACTCATACTTCGCTACGACCTTATCGGACGCTCTTTCAAGCGAGTTCAAGGTTAACTGAGGCAGTTCAAGCGTGGTTTGTTCATTGGTATCCATTGAGAACACAATTTGAAACAGCGGCGAGTGAGCCGTACTACGCTGTGGTTTCATGTGTTCAACCAATTGTTCAAAAGGGACATCTTGATTGGCCTGAGCATCGAGATGGGTGATTTTGACACGTGCCAGATAGTCGACAAAAGCCGGATTGCCAGCGCAATCGGTCCTCAATACCAGGGTATTAACGAAAAAGCCAATCATCGACTCAAGTTCTTTTTGCAGCCGATTAGCCACCGGCACGCCCATCACAATATCATCACTGTTGACATGACGTGACAGCACTAAGGCAAAGGCTGCCTGCAAAACCATAAACAAGGTGGCGTTTTGTGACAACGCTAATTGCTTGAGTCTGACATGGGTAGTGCCAGACACGTCAACCGTAACCCGGGCACCTTCAAAGCGCTGAATTTTGGGCCTGATTCGGTCAAGCGGCAAACCATGCACTTGCGGTAAA
This sequence comes from Algicola sp., assembly GCA_013216025.1. Taxonomy (GTDB): domain Bacteria; phylum Pseudomonadota; class Gammaproteobacteria; order Enterobacterales; family Alteromonadaceae; genus JABSOG01. The sequence goes on from JABSOG010000172.1 coordinate 2,946, forward strand.
TCGGCCAGCTGATTTTGCCAATAGTTCAATTGACGCTGGCATACCGGTGTTAACAACCACTGAGTTTGCCATTGGGCATAATCGGCGTATTGTAATTTTAACGGGGGCATTAGCGGCAATGAGGTCGTGGTAATACCGCTTAATATGGACTGATATAATTCGCTAAACTCTTTGATCAACAAACCCATCGACCAACCATCAGAAGCAATATGATGCATATTGAACAACAATACTCCCTCAGTCTTTGCGCCACTGGAGCCTATATCCCCAGCAAGTCGGACAATAGTAATTCTCAACATCAAATCTTGTTCAAGGTCAAAGATTGCATTGGCATCAGCTATTGTCGCTGCTTTTACGGCTTGTTCTTGTGCGTCGGTGGCAAGACCTGTCAGGTCGATTTTACTGACTTTAAACGCAACACCCTGACGAACAATTTGTCGCACACCATTTTCGCGATTACAAAATACCGTGCGCAATGGTTCATGACGCTCAATGATCTGGGCAAAAGCCTGTTCGACGATAGTCTCATCTAATACCCCGGTAAAGCTTAACGCGCCGGGCATATTGTATTGGCGGCTGCCACCATCCATGCGATCGATAAACCACAGTCGTTGCTGCGCAAAAGAGGCGGGTAAATTATTGCTGTCTCGTTTAATAGCAACAACAGGTGGCCGGATAATATTATTGGCGTTTGCATCAATTAAAGCGGCCAGTTGTAACAATACAGGTGCGTCAAAAACATCTCTTATCGCCAGTTCAACCGCTAAATGAGCACGTACTTCGCCGACCAAGCGCACCGACAACAACGAATGCCCACCACACTCAAAGAAATTGGCATTGACACTTAGACTGTCCACATCCAATTTAAGCAGCTCGGCCCATATCTGAGCCAACTTTAGCTGCGTGCCAGTTTGAGGCGCCACATATTCATCCAGCGATAATGCCCTATCAACCTTTGGCAACGCCTTAATATCAATCTTGCCATTGGTGGTTAACGGCCATCCATCAACACTGACAAAAAACGATGGCACCATATGATTTGGCAGTATCGCCTGCAAACCCGAGCGAAGGTTCGCTGCCAATTGGCCATCCTCTTGCTTGGTGACCACATAAGCAACCAAATACCTTTGTCCTACTTTATCATCCAGATCACTCGTTTGTGCCAATATCAACGAGGATTCAACATTGGGCAATTGCGACAATTGCTGTTGTATCTCACCCAATTCAATTCGAAAACCACGGATCTTAACTTGATCGTCTATTCGGCCCAGATATTCAATTTCACCATCCGGTTGATAACGGGCCAAATCTCCGGTCCGGTATAAGCGTTCAGCTGGGCTTTTATCATTAGCAAAGGGATTGTCAATAAATCGACTAGCGGTTAATTGCGGTTGATTGAGATAACCGCGAGTAACGCCCTGACCACCGACGAACATTTCACCACAAACACCAATGGGCACAGGCATTAGCCTCTCATCGAGCAAGTAAAGGGTCAAATCACCAATCGGTCGCCCAATCAAGCTGCCCTTATTGCGCACAATATCCGCAGACCGTATTCGCCGATAAGTCACATGCACTGTGGTTTCGGTAATGCCATACATATTCACTAGTTGTGGGATGTTGTCACCATGGCGTTCAACCCAACCGCTAAGCTGTGCCAAATCTAGCGCTTCCCCGCCAAAAACAACGACGCGAAGCGATAATGATGGCTGCTGATCTTGATTAGCATGAAGCGCATCTATCGCGTTTAACTGGCCAAAAGCGCTGGGCGTTTGATTCAAGACAGTCACTTTTTCAGCTATCAGCAATTGATAGAAATCATCCGGGGCACGCGCGATTTCACTGGGCACAATCACCAGACGACCACCATGGGCCAATGCCCCCCAAATTTCCCATACCGAAAAATCGAAAGCGTAAGAGTGGAACAAGGTCCAAACGTCTTGTTCAGCAAAATTGAATTCACGCTGGGTGGCTTTTAATAACCGCACCACATTGTGATGTTCGACCATCACACCTTTGGGTTTGCCCGTTGAACCGGAGGTATAAATCACATAAGCCAGATTGTCTGGTGTATGGAAGGCATTATCAGGCAGATTATGGGTGGGATAGGCCAATAGTGTTTGTTGAAATTCTTCATCATCTAAACAAGTACCAGCCGATAGTTGCAAGCTTTCATGGCATAGCAATAGCTTAATACCACTGTCAGATATCATGTGGGTCAGGCGACTGTTTGGATAATTAGGATCCAATGGAACATAAGCCCCACCCGCTTTGAGAATAGCCAATATGGCCACAATCATATCTGTTGAGCGTTTGACACACAGTCCAACCAAAGTGTCTGGTTTTACACCCTGATCTATCAGGTAATAGGCCAGTTGATTGGCTTTTTCATTCAATTGACGGTAACTAAGCTGTTGGCTTGAAAACGTTACTGCAATATTGTCAGGATGTTGTGCAACCTGTTGTTCGAACAACTGATGGATGCACTGTGTTTTGGCGTATTCAACTTGCTGGTCGTTAAGCGTATTTAATAAGTAATGTTGCTCATCGGCTGTTAATAACGCCAATGAATCTACCGGGCTGTCTGGCCCACTCACCATGCCCTTTAACACTTGATGTAAATGTTTGAGCAACTGCTGGGGCATCTGCTGGTTAAACGCACTCTTTTGGCTCTCAAGCTTGATATCTAGCACACCGCTCAATGAAACAGTTAAGGTCAAACCATAATTGGTGCCTTCAAAGGCTTTGGCATCACTGATGGTCAACCCTTTGCTGTTTTGATTGCCCAAGGCTTGTTCTATCGGATTGCCCAAAGCTTGTTCTATTGGATAGTTTTCGAACACAAACAAACTGTCAAACAACCCAGTACCCGCAGGCATCTCACTGACAGCGGTTATGTCTGTCAGTCCAAGATAGCTAAATTCATCCCGTGCAATTTGCGCTTGCAACAGGGTTTGCAGCCATAGGGTTAAACCAGTATCTGTGGGTATGTCAACTCGCACTGGCAAGGTGCTAATAAACAGTCCTACCATTTGTTCAACACCAATCAAATCAGCAGGACGGCCTGACACCGTTGAGCCAAATACAACCGAAGATTCACCACTGTATTTTGACAAAAGATAAGCCCAGGCGCCCTGCAAAATGATATTGACTGTAGTTTGAGTCTGCCTTGCCAACTGCTCCAACTCGGCAGTTTCATCTGCAGTAAAGCGCAAGTGATTCGCTTGCAGACCAAAATCCTGGTTTTGATCCCCACACGTCGGTAAAGGTGTAGGTGCCTCTATACCTGATAACTGTTTCTGCCAAAAGTCTTGTGCTGTTTGAATGTCGCGCGATTGTAACCAGGCAACATGATCTCGATAAGGTTTAGTAAGTGGCAATTGCAATGGCATGTTAGCTTGCAACGCCTGATAAGTTTGATTGACTTGAGCCAATATTATCGGCAGGCACCAACCATCGATGAGTGCATGATGATGACTCCATAATACTTGCCAACGACCTTCGCCCAACGACCAAAGACCAAAACGCATTAAAGGTGCTTCGGTGGTATCAAAACCCTGTTGTTTATCCTCAAGACGATATGACTCGATGGTTTGATTTTGTTGCTCTGGTGTCAATTCGCTTAAGTCTTGCTGATGCCAAGGTAGTTGGGCGCTACTGAAAACTAACTGCTGCATCACGCCTGAATCATCGCTGGCAAAAGCAGTTCTAAGCGAAGCATGACGAGCAACTACTTGTTGCCATGCCATTTGATAGTTCGCACTGTCCAAGTCGCCTTCACAGTCTAAGCCACCTTCTTTTGTGTCGTACAAGTTCAACATCAGCTGGGTGACATAAGCATCATTGTCCATCGCACTATGGAACAATAACCCCTGTTGCATCGGCGTTGCCGGATAAATATCTTCAAGCTGGTACTCTGCCAGCCATTGAGTCAATTGTGTCTGGCTTAATGCGGCAAGTGGGAAATCGCTCGGCGTCAGGCAACCTGCATTTGGCTCAAGACAATGCGCTACTACGTTGCACAAGGCATCATGAATATGTCCGGTTAATTTCACCATAGAATCGGCGCTAAATTGCCCGCCTTCAAAACTCAAATCAAAACCCAGTTGTCCATTTTTAACCATGGCGTTAAAACTCAAGGCATGTTGTGGTTGACGCCGTGAGCTTACCGTTTGCCCGGTTGATTCGGTGGCAGGTTTAAGATAATTGTCGTTATTGAAAGTATCGTCAAACTGACCAAGATAATTAAACAAAATCTGCGCTGGTGGCGCAGATTGCAATGCCTCGTCTTTGGCCAAATATTTAAGAATGCCGTAACCAATACCACGATTGGGGATCGCTCGGTAAGATTCTTTGACGGCGCAGATAACCGTTTCAATATCCATGACGTCGGCGCTTAATGTCAGTGGATAAAGACTGGTGAACCAACCGACGGTTTGGCTCAGGTCAATAGATTCAGATAAGTCTTCACGACCATGTCCTTCTAAATCAATCCGTATAGCCTTATTGTCAGACCATTGGTTGAAGCCTAGCAACAGCCCCGCCAACAATAGTTCATTGATTTGACTGCGGTAAGCTTGTCCGGCTTGTTGTAACAACCCGCTGGTGGTTGAGCGGTCGAGTTCAAAGCTTAACGTGTTGACGCCAACCAAATCTTCAAGCGCATTTTGCGGCAATGATGGGACAACTTGAGTCGTTGCATTTATCCAATAATCGCGCTCAGCCAATAATTCGTCACAGCTGGCATATTGAGCCAAAAACGCGCCCCATTGTTGAAACGATGAGGTTTTTTGCCGCAAAGATGGCGCTTTATTCTGATTAAGCTGGCCACACAGTTGTTCGATATCTTCGAGCAATATGCGCCACGAAACACCATCAACCAACAAATGGTGAATAATCAATAACAAACGGCCCGTATTGCCCTCATTCCTGTAACAAGAGCTGGAACACGTACTAAAATAGACGACCCTAAACAAAGGACCGTTGTGCAACGATAAACCCGCTTGCATTGTGTCTACCAGCGTTGGTAAATCAGCCCAATCGGCAACTTCAACAATTTCAATACTTTGTGCCGTCATTGATGGTTCAAAGGCTTGGTGCTGTGCTGTCCAGTGGTCAGCCGACTTGTCAAATCGCAAACGCAAGGCATCGTGTCGTTGATATAATTGCGTGACTAATATCGGCAACCAGTCTGGGTTAAACGAAACGGGTGTTTGCAACATCACCGATTGATTAAAATGATGTAAATCAATCTCGTCAGTAAAAAATTCGTGCTGTATTGGCAACAACGTCAGTTCACCTGTGACAGGCTCTTGTGGCGCGACCAGCAAATTTTGTGTTGCGACATTACTTTTTACTAACGCAGCCAAAGCTTGGATCGTTTGATACTCAAATAACTGCTTAACGGTAAAATACAACCCCAGCTGAGCCGCCCGCGAAATCACTTGAATTGACAAAATTGAATCGCCGCCCAAGGCAAAAAAGTTGGCTGTCACGCCCAGCTTGTCGGCGTCTAACCTAAGCAATTTGGCCCAGACCTGCACTAGGTTAATCTCATCTTCACTGACAGGCGCGACATACGTTGCCAGAAGCTTCGAAGCATCTGGTGCTGGCAGTGCGTTTTTGTTCAGTTTGCCGTTGGCAGTTAATGGCAATTGGTCCACTATCATAAAAAATGACGGGATCATATGGTCGGGCAAGCTGGCTTGCAGATATTGGCGTAGCGTGTTGCTCAACTCACTATCTAAAGTTTGTTGTTTTATGCAAAGGTAGGCCACCAATCTTTGTTGGCCTGGTTCATCTTTCCGTGCCAGCACCGCTGCCGCACCAACCTGTGGATGTTGTGATAACTGATGTTCAATTTCACCCAACTCAATGCGAAAGCCGCGAATTTTCACCTGTGTGTCAACACGGCCGATGTATTCCAAATTGCCGTTTTGCAGATAACGCACCAAATCTCCAGTTTTGTACAACCGTGATTGAGAGTCATCACTAAAAGGGTTTTCAATAAACTTTTGCGCCGTCAATGCAGGTTGATTGAGGTATCCTCGCGCCAGACCCGTACCAGCAATATGCAGTTCGCCAACCACGCCACAAGGTTGCAATTGGCCAAGCTCGCTTAACACATACAATTGAATGTTTTGTATCGGCTTGCCTATCGGCACGCTAGACAATGGAGTATTAGCAGGGCAAGCCCAATAACTCACGTCAATGGCCGCTTCGGTCGGACCATACAAGTTATGCAAAGGTGCCCGGTTTACTTGATAGTGTGATTGCACCACATCCGCTGGCAATGCCTCTCCACTACAAAACACCCGTTGCAAAGTCGTGCAATCGGCCCAGCTTTTTTCAGTTAACATCATCCGCAACATCGAAGGCACAAAGTGTAAAGTGGTTACGCCCGTTTGACGAATGACGTCAGTCAGATAAGCCGGATCCTTATGACCGAGCGGTTTTGCCATGACCAGTTGTGCGCCAACGGTTAGTGGCCAGAAAAATTCCCAAACCGAAACATCAAAACTAAAGGGTGTTTTTTGCAATACCACATCATCTTCAGATAATGAATACTCATTTTGCATCCAGTCGATACGGTTGACTAAAGCATCATGCTCAATCATGACCCCTTTAGGCAGGCCGGTAGAACCTGATGTATAAATGACGTAAGCCAAATCTGAGGTTGCTTGTGTTGAAGGTGATTGCGCTGATGCGGTGGGCAGGTTATCAATCGGATAACTTTGCAGCATCTTTTGAGTATTTGTGTCATCAAGTAAAATAACACCTGACACTTTTACTGAATGGGGGATACGCCCCAGCAAGGGTTTGTGGCTAAGCAGCAAACAGATGCCGCTGTCATTAATCATGTGCTCCAAACGATTTTGCGGATAGTCCGGGTCTAGTGGCACGTACGCCCCACCCGCTTTAAGAATAGCCAACAAGCCAATCACCATATCAAACGAACGTTCGATACAAAGGCCGACCAAAGTGTCTGCTTTTACGCCTTGTTTGCGAAGGTAATGCGCCAGTTGATTGGTTTTTTCGTTAAGAACACGATAGCTCAGTTGCGTTTTTTGTTCAGGACAAAGCAACGCTGCATTGTCTGGGTTCAGCGCTGCGCGATGTTCAAATAATTGATGAATGGCCAATCCTTTAAGTTGAGGATTGTTAGGGTATTCTAGCTGAGTATCATTGAGTGTATCGCACAAATAAACTTGTTGTTCTGCGCTCAACAAGGGCAACTGGGCAATAGACAAATCCGGCGACTGCGCCATGCCTTGGAGAATAATTTGATAATGCCCAATGATTTGATCAATGGTGCTTTGACTAAACAACGAGGTGGCATATTCCAGCCTGCCAGACAATGTTTTGGCAGTTTCGGTCAATTCCATGCTCAAATCAAACTTGGCGCTATTGTTGTCTGTGTGGGTCAATCTCGATTGCAATTGTGGTATCTGTACTTCGCCCATCTGAGTATTTTGCAAGGTAAACATCACCTGAAATACCGGATTATGGCTTAAACTTCTAACCGGATTGAGATGGCTCACCAACTGTTCAAAAGGCAGCGCCTGATGTTCATAAGCACCCAGCGTGGTGGCTTTTATTTTGTCCAAAAGTATCGCCACAGTGTCATTACTGTCAATCTGGGTGCGCAATACCAGAGTATTGACAAAAAAACCAATCAACCCTTCGAGTTCGGTATTTTTACGGTTAGCAATTGGTGTACCGACCAACAAATCTGTTTGTTGGGTATAACGCCACAGCAGAATATTAAAACCACTGAGCAAGGTCATAAATAGCGAGACCCCCTTTTGTATACTCAAATTATTGAGCTCTTCGACCAATGAACCGGGCAATTCAAATGTTACCGAGTTACCCTTGTTGTCTTGTACTGCTGGACGTGTTTGGTCAGTAGAAAGCTCAAGTTGTGCCGGTATGGCTTTGAGTTGATTTTGCCAATACTGTAAATGACGGTCAAAATAGCCCTTTTGGGCACTTTGCTGCTGCCACGCCGCATAATCAATGTATTGAACCGGTAATGCATCTTTTTGCAGGTCTTTTTCATCCAAATTCGATTGATATAATGTGAGTAATTCTTCGAGCAGTACTTTTATTGACCAGCCGTCAGAAATAATATGATGGATATTAAGCAGTAATACATGCTCTATATCACTGAGTTTAAGTAAGGTGATCTTTAACAAGCCCCCCGATGCCAAGTCAAAAAGGTGTTGTGCATGTTCTTTTGCCAGCATCATTATGTCTTGTGACGAGTCAATTTCAATCACCGGCATTTCAATTGTCCACTGGTCATCAATTGCCTGCAATGGTTTGCCTTCAAAGGAAAAAAACCGGGTGCGCAGGCTTTCATGACGCGCCACAATCGCATTAAAGCAGCTGATTAGAATTTGTGGGTCAAGTTGGCCGTCAAAATGAACGGTGCCCGCGTTGTTATAGGTAAAATCAAGCCCTTGTTGCATCTGGTCGACAAACCATAATCGCTCTTGCTGGGAAGATAATAAATAACCGGACTGATTGCGTTCAATCGAGGTAACGCTGGCGTGATCTGAATCTGGTTTTTTTAATGTTTGTAAAAACTCTACCAGTTCAGCCTTATTGCCTTTGATCGCCAGTTGCAACGCTGGTGGCATCCGATAATTATCATCGGGCATATAACAAAGCAAGCGTTCACCATCAACTTCGAGCCTGACTTTTTCATTCTTCAAGGTTTTCATTATTGTTAATATATTCACTTTTTCCCTCTTTTCGCCATACCCATGGTTTGAATGTTTTAACACGTTTTAATCGCGGCGTTTATGGGATAGTTGATGGTCAACATACCGCAATTGACGCCTCTATTTCGATTTAACTAAGTTAGACCTTTGAACCTCCTATTCGTAAGTAAGATACTCATAAATAACGCTTTTATTTGGTTAAAAGCACTTTCAATCAACGGTGAAGAATGTTAAGCATGCAGTTACATTTAGACAATGTATCTTAAGATACATTTTGCAATAGAGACTGATTTAAAAATCGTTATACTCATACCTTCAGTGGCCTGTTGACCTTTCGAGTTGAAATTTTGTTCGAGTTCAAAGCGTTTTAATCGCGGCGCAGGCTTCGAGGTCTAGTCAATGCACCTGCCCGCACTAATTAAAGGTAAATTGTCAAATAAATGAATTATTCCTGCCCCACCAATTCGGTATTCTACGCCCCGAACTCATGCCAAATACCGATGGACCGGTTTATAGTTATCTTGACGGATTATCGCCGATTTTAACGACATGTTTGCGTATTTTAGACGAACTTAATCAATCAAATAATGCTCAATTATGTCAAATCGAAGGTTGTTATACTACGCTTGAAACTAGGTTGACTAAATATTATCCAATG
>JABSOG010000173.1 GCA_013216025.1 Algicola sp.
CCAAGCATTCAATTGTACAGCATCTGGCAGTTCTGCTTCGATTCGCGCGGTACGTATGCTAACCAATTCGTCGTAATTGGCTTTGTCAGCAGCCCAATGCAAACCAAACATGGTGTAGAACAATTCTAGGTCCAATTGCTCATACGTTGGTGGGATAGGGTAAATAGGCGTCAAACCCAAGTCGACAATTCGCTGGCCTACGGCAATCAAGCGGTCAGCAGATTCGTTCATCTGTTGTGTTGTACACATTGAAGTTTCGCTCTGAGGCACACCAAAGGCGTCTGAGTGTAAGCAGTCGTTCGGCAATGCAATAACCACATATTTGGCATTAAGTACGGCAATCTCACCCGTTACTGGATCTCTTGCTGTGACTCGTGCCAATGCTTTGGTCAATTGTTTGTCGTAACCCTGCCACATCACATCTGGTGTACAATCTGGATTACAAGCCATACGGTCAAATGTGGTTGCGCCAGCCTGAGCTTCGTTAATCACATGACCCGACAACGAGCGATTGCGGACCAATCCGTTGCCCAACGACAAAAAGCTACCTAAACCAACCGAAATACCACCTAACGGTGCGTCCAGATTGTCATTAATTGGTGTGGATGCATTTGCATAAGAAGCGCCTATGATAATGATTGGTTCTTCTGCCATTGCAGTAGTGGATAAAACCGCAGATAAAACCAGACCTAATATCTTTTTCATATTTCTCAACCCTTTGAATACTATATAAAGTTTGCACTACTTCCATGCTTGACTACCAAGCATGTTGTTGCACTCCTGTTGATGCACTAAACCCTAAAACTGCCTTAAAACAGCCTTAAAACGCCGTACATCTGGGCAGCTATGTTACACAGGAATGAACAAAATAAAAGCGTTTTATAAACTATTTTGCCTTTTTTAGCACTATTTAATAGAATACTTACAAATATACCCCATTTAGTTACAAAAAAAACCCTCCAAATTAACATTTAGAAAGCTTCGGTATTTTAAATAACGTGTACTATTACGCCTTTTTTATCGTATTTTGGGTTTAATTGTCGTTTTTACAAGCTAAACAACATTTCAATTGCCTGGAGCTTAAGGTAAATTAACACGCATATACCAGAATCAATTGAGTTTATATGAACTTGCACATCAAATTAGCCGTTATATTGTCTTTAGGTCTTTTTTTACAGGCCTGCCAGCCACAACAAGATAAGCAAATTTTTTCAGCCTTAATCGAGGCACGCGATAACGGTGATTTATCAAAGCAATTAATTGTGCTGAAGACTTTGCTAAAAACCGCCGATGCTAAGCAAGGCCAAGATTACAACCAACAAATTGCCACCATTGAAAAAGTTAAAAAACTCAATAGCGAGGCACAAAAGCTGTTACAAGAACAACCTTTTGACGCGCTAGAAGTGGCGATAAAAGCGGATAAAATGCGCTATAACCAAACCTCTCGTCAGCTGATCAAAACCGTGCTAATCCCCTACCGAGATTTCACTCCACTGTATCGACAAATGCGCGAATGGGCTTATCCGTTGATCACTGTTGTGATTGCGCCACAATCCATCCCTGAGCGAGCGGGTGTGTGGTTTGATGCCATGAACAGCCCTACCCTTTGGCCCGACAGCAACTTGATTGAACTGCTGAGAAAAAATCCGGTAAAAATGATGAGGATTCTCTCACCAATCATTGACGAAAGAGAAAAACTGGCGCAAATAGTCCGCCAGATCAAACGTTTTTCTGACAAATTACCAGATGATGGGATGTTGCTATCGATTTATCAAGACGCCCAAAGCATCAATGTGATGTACAACACATTGCTCACCGACTACCAATGGTTCTATCTTAAGAAAGGGTTGTTGGCGCTGATAAAAGCCAACAAGGAATTGATTGAGGTCGCCAATGACGCAACTTATGATGAGATTAGCAAAAAACAGTGGCTGATAGACTACTCACTGTCTGCGGGGATCCATCAGGACAAAATCCGCTTTTGCTGCACGTATTACAGCCAAAAAGTTGAAGAATCGTTTCCTTTTCTTGAGCAACCAGGGCAATTTGAAACCGCCGTGAAAGCGCTGCACAAAACGTTTGCCGAAATGGTGAAGAGTAATTTAACGCCCAGCAACAACGTCGCTGAAGCCATCGTCTTTTCTACCGCTCAAAACCAACGCTTTGCAAAAATCATTGATGACATTGACCCGCTGGCCACCAGCATTGATAGAAAAAAAGTGGCTGCCGATTACCTTAGAGCAGTCTATGGCTGGCAACAGAATTCGTTTTACGAACTCGAAAAGCTGTTGCCACATTTGAAGACCTATAAAACCACTTTGAGAGGATATTAGACTTTCTTTTCTTTCATTAAGGCATCATGGCATCGCGTAATGCCCTGAATTCGGTGCCTTCATACCAGTTTGGCCAGTCTTCACTGTTGGCCAGCAGGTAACCGGTCTCAAAATACAATTGCAAGTTTTCTTTGGCACCGGCCCATCCCCAGCTTTCGTCGTATTCGTCGCAAACCTGATGGTAACATTTGCTGACCATTGCCCCGACTCTTTTATTAATCTGCGCTTCTACATCATTCACCGGCACCGTACCACCGCCAGAACTTAACGCAGGAACCCCTTTAATGGCGAGGCTAAAGTGATCAGAACGGTAATAATAACCCCGCTCTGGATGGGCTTCGCGGGCCAGCACCCGGTTTTGTCGTTTAGCGGCTTTTTCTAATACTTTTTCAAGCGCAGATTTGCCAAAACCCACCACGGTAACGTCTTTTTTGCGACCGGTGATATTGAGGCTGTCCATGTTGATGAGTCCGACCGTTTTGTTCAGGGCAATACTGGGATGATCCGCATAAAAACGTGACCCCAATGTGCCCTGTTCTTCTGCTGCGGCACCAATAAAAGTAATTGAACGTGCAGGCCGCTGTTTCAATGCGGCAAAAGCTTTGGCGATTTCAATCAATCCTGCGGTGCCGGTAGCATTGTCGTGAGCACCGTTAAAGATTTGGTCGCCTTCAAGATCTAGGTTTTTACCTAGGTGATCAATATGGCCCATGTACAAAATATGCTCGTCAGGATGGGTGCTGCCGGGCAAGGTGGCGACAACATTGTAGCTGAGTGTTTTTTCGATTTTAGATTTCACCGCAACCGAGACTTTAAGGCCCAATTCGATGGCTTTAAAGCCCTTTTGCTGTGCTTTTAGTTTGTATTGCGCAAAATCATAACCGGCGGTGGCGAATAATTGCCGAGTTTTAGCGAGGTTAATCCACAATTCGACATCCAGTATCGGGTTGGCATTTTTGCCGTGAGGCAATTGAAACTGGGTGCCAGTCCAGCTATTGGCAATCACGTCCCAGCCATAACCTGCCGGGCCAGTTTCGTGAATGATGATGGCACCAGCGGCACCTTGGCGGGCAGCTTCTTCGTACTTGTAGGTCCAGCGACCGTAATAGGTCATGGTTTTACCTTCAAACAAAGCTAGATCTTGGGTGGCATAACCCGGGTCGTTGACCAATACCACCACGGTTTTGCCTTTTACGTCCAGCCCGGCATAATCGTTCCAGCCATATTCTGGGGCGTTAATACCATACCCAACAAACACCAGCGCTGAATTGTTCAGCGCCATGTCGGCAATGTTCTGGCGGCTGTTGGCAACGTAATTTTGTTTGAATTCAAAACCGATATCACCAATAGACAGCGGTTTAACCACCTCGCCAGTCACGCCCATCAATTCTACTGCTTGTGTATACGCGCCATTGTTGCCGGGTTGCAAACCTGCTGATTTAAAGGCATCAATGAGGTATTCGCGGGTCATTTTATCTTCTGGTGATGCCGGGGCTCGTCCGGCAAAAAGATCGGATGACAGGGTTTTAACGTGCTTTTTAAATGAGTCCATGGGGATATTGTTGTAAATCTGCTCAAAGTCTTTTTGATTGTTTGAGCTGTTGGTTTGCTTTGCGCTGCTTGAGTCGTCGTTGTTGTTGCTAGTGTTGCTACTGTTGTTTGTACAGCCAACAATGGCCAGTGCTGCGATTAACAGCAAAACGTGCTTGTTATTTGTTTTCACCTTGTCTCACCCGATAAGATCATGATTGATGCAATCAATATATGGTATGCCCCTGCCAATTACCAGATCCAAGGGGATTAAAAATCTCTACCCAAAGTATTGATTTACACACCTTTTCAGTTAAAACATACAAAAAAGTGACGTCTGAGTAGACTAGGTGCCTGTCCGAGAATGATTAAGGAAATATATGACTGATAAAATCACCCAGTTGGCCATTGAGCTGGACGAGATGCGGGCGCAGTTTGAAACTCGTACCCACTCGTTGAGCGAACGGATCAGCCAACTACGAACCGACAACCAGACATTTAAACCGCCCTTTCCTATAACAAATCAAGCGCTTCAGCCAGAGCCTTCAGCACAGCCAGAGCAACAGCTTGAAGCGACCCACATTGAACCTTTGACAATCCAATCGTTCAGTGCAGCGCCAGCACAAATGCCAGAAACCGAACCAACATTCCACAAACAACCAGCAGCAGCCGCACCGACACAAGTAAAAGCAATGGCCAAAACAGTCACTCAAAAGAGTTTTATCGAATCTCCTCTCAGTGAGTTCGGCCCTGTTAGTGCAGCATTTGCCAAGGTTTATGGGGTTTACCAGCATTATCGTGACCAAGGCAAAGCCACCGTATTTTTGCTGACCATGGCCGGATTGATTGCCATGACGCTGGGGTTCGGCTACTTGTTGCAATACGCTTTCACCCAAATGATGTCAGATGGCTTGAAAGTGGCCTTTGGATACATCATCAGCGCCGGTTTTGCCGCCTCAGGCATTTGGCTGACGTTGAAAAAACCTCAGTTTAGCGAATATGCTTCTAGCCTCATTGGCCTTGGCGTGGTGCTCGCTTATATGAGCAGTTATTTCAGCGGTGTTTATTTTCACTTGGTGGGCCAAAGTACGGCTTTGTTCTCATTGGTGTTGATCACCGCCCTTGCCTACGCTTTGTCGTTAAAGTTTGAAACCCGAATTGTCTCAATCATCACCTTGCTCGGCGGTGCGCTCAGTCCAATTTTAATCAACCTTGATACCGCTATCGACAGTGTATTTGTCAGCTACTTATTGCTGTTAAGTGCCGCGAATTTGCACCTTAGCCGTAAAATCAAATGGCCACTGCTGGCCCAATTAAGCATGGTATTGACCCTCGGCCTGATTGAATTTAGCGGATATGCTGCAACAGGCACCATTGTCAGCCTAATGTTGTTAGTTGGTTTTTTCTATCTGTTCGCTTACTTCTGGTCTTTTGATGGTTTGCAGATACGTGACGGCACTGATAATACCAACGGCACCGATAAAACCGTCATCAGCCTGTTAACCGCCAACCTGTTTTATTTGATTTATGCCCTGCTAAGCATCCCGACAGACAGCGCAGTATCGGATGTGATTTTAGGTAGTGTATTTATCGCCAATGGGCTGATTGCAGGTGCGGTTTTAACCTTCTTTAAGTTACAAAAACATCTATTAAGCGCCATCTATTTTGTCATGGCAGGTTTGTTTATTGGCTGTGCGATATTTGTATTATTGCCAGTAGATACCAAAGGATTGTTGTGGGGTATCGAAGGGTTAACCCTGATTTTTATCGGATTTCGTTTCAACAACTTGACGATCCGCATCGAAGGTTACGTGATTTATGCGCTGGCATTGTTCGCGCTGATGACCCAGTCGTACCTTAACTACATTAACCTTGATCAATTGATTGGCGTATGGGACTGGTTTCGCACCTTAAGTATCGGCCTGCTGCTGTGGAGCGGTTATCATTTGCTTGCCCGCTTTTATGCGTTACAGCAGCCTGTTGAGCGCGCCATGATGAAACTGTTGGCCAACAGTTTCACGCTCTGGGCTGCCTTTGCCTGGTTATTACTGGTTTTTGCCATCAACCCCAAGTTTGTCACAGTTTCGGCCATTGTGCCTATGGCCATTGCCTTTTACCGGGCGCACCGATTCAATCTGGGTTTCAGTGATCTTATCGGCTGGTTAGGTCTGGGATTGTTAGTGGCGCAAATTGTTATCGGTTTTGGCGAAGTCGGCACATTACGCTTCAGCCGTCAGTCAATCTTCACCCAAATTGCCTGGGGTGAACTATTTGTGTGTCTTTGGTCATTACAAAGCCTGTACGAAAAGCGCGGCATCGATAACCACTTTGGTTACTTGGCCAAACAAGCCCGACTGTTGGTTTATTTAGCAATACCGCTGTTGGTTTTACCACGAGTATTACGCCATTACATCGAATTTGCCGCAGCCGCATTTTGGCTCTCGACCATCATATCGTGGCTGATGTTCAAATGGCTCAACCACAAGGCATTGCGCCGAGAAATGAACGTGTTGTATGCACTGTCGATAGCGGCGACCGTATTCACGCTGCTAGCTAATAACATGCTGGCGTCGTACACGGCTATTGCGGTCAGTCTGGTGTTCATTGGTAGCTTGATGTTTGTAGAAAAGCCACTGACAGTGACAGTGAAAATATTGAAGCAATCGGCGCATCGTTCTGTCATGACGCTCAACCTGTATTATCTGGCATTTTGTGCCTGTTGTGCCCTGACGCTTTGGACCGACAACCTCGAAAACGGCTTACTGGCAGGATCAACCGTTTTATTCATGCTGATATACAAAACCCCAACATTAGCGCTGATGCGAAACAGTTTGAGAATCGCTTATGGCATAACCTTTGTGGCTTTACTTCAAGTCATTAGAGCTTCGTATCAATCACCCGCCGCCGATTTGATGGTTACCGCACAGGTGTTGACCGCCCTAGGCCTACTCGGATACATGACGGTAAAAATGAATAGGGTTAACCGCGCGGTGTATGCTTGGCTAGGTCCGCTGTTTAGCAGCATCTTGGCGGTCAGGTTTTGGCTGTTTAATCTGATGGTTTTGAGCGGGTATCTGGTGCTGGTCAACCAATGGTTTGGTTCTGAGTATGCAGTAGCCACCTCAATATTGTTGGCGCTACACGCCATGGTGATTTTGTTTATGACACTCAAACCCAAGTATCAGATGCTGGGCAAACTGGCCGCGACGCTGTTTGGGCTGACTGCGGTGAAAGTCATTTTTGTTGATATTGCCGGTTTTCCCATGGTTCACAAAGTGATAGCACTGATGGGAATTGGCGCGATACTGCTGTTGGGCGCTTATCAGTTACAGCAGCTTAAGGGTGCACAGGACTGAGTTCGTTGACGGATGAAAAGATTAAGAGATCTCGGCATCGTTATCATGCGCTGCCACTGGCTTATCCTCTACCCCGACTTTATCAAAAGTAAAAGCGGTCTGCTCTTCGATCAACTGATAAAGCACCTTGCGATTATTGCGACTCGGGGTAAACAAACGGCAGTGAGGCCTTTGTGCTTGGGCGAGAAATGCGGTTATGTTCTTTTTAAACGCTTTGATGTTGCCAAAGCTATACAACTCACCCCAGGTGGTCAGGTATATTACCCTGACCGTTTCTATGTCCATTACACTGGCTTGGCTCGAAAAATTAACGACCAACAGGCAGTGGCTGACCTGATTGGTGCCTAGCAATTGCTCTGCCGGTAATTCTGATATCCGAATCGGCTGACAATCGATAAAAGCATCTTCCATCAATTCTTTGATATCCAATTCACTGATGGGTAAATGATTCTGTAACAAGTGAAAGGTAGAGTCGAAATCGGCAATTCGGTTGAAAATACACCACAATATTAACCCCACCGGATCGCTACTGTCTTTTAAAAAGCAGGGGTTATTGTCATTTTTTGTATCCTGGTAATGTTGCCTGCCACGAAAAGCACACCAGCGCTGTTTGGTGTCAAATTTTAAATTTAACTCCATGGTAATAGTGAGTTCGTCTTGCAACAAGCCCGTTTCAAAAGCCCGTTTCAGGTATTGTATTTTGCCTTTTTTAGTGCCATAGAAAGAACTGATCTTGCGGCCAATGACCGTCATGTCTTGATCAGACACCAATTGTTCTTTACCTTGGATTTTAGCCGAAATACGCCGATAACAACCAATTAAAAAAGAGTGGATTTGCTTGCCCAAAATGTTGACTTGAGAAAACTCCCATTGCTCTATCCTGTCATAGTTTTCGACCTTATCGCGATCCCAATTCCAAGATTTAAGGTAATCGACAACCACATCACGCTTGAAGTTTTTGCCGTGAACATGTTGGGTGCGGGTAAAAGCACAGCCACTTTTAATATAAAGACAGATTTTAAATAGCTCGATAAACTTGGGGTTTTTGTAGCGATAGTAATTAATTACTGAATCAAACATCAGAGTATAAGGGTCGGTGCTCCTGAAATCACTTTCCACGTCTACACCCTTGTGTATCAGGCCTTTTAAGATATTACATATGGGTGTTTGTTGATCGGTATTGTCACTAAACACCTCCAGCTTGGCCATTTTAAGCACCGATTTGAACGGCGAATCCATCGCTTTGGTCAGCTGCCAAATGGCCCCACCAAACATTTCATTGGCATCGAGCTTTTCGATATTGCCCAAATCAATAAAGTGATTGGGATTGGGATCAGTGCCGGTTTTTAACGCATAATAGGCCTGTTGATAGGTTTCATCAGTGCAATTGCACGGCGAAATCCACCAAAAAGGTATTTTTCCAGAGATGACAATGTTGGTACTGTAATATTCATTTTTAAGAAACATCGGTTGCGCCGACCCCGCACTTTCACCATCAGCCGCACCAAAATCGTTGTTGCGCACTTTTTCGATATCCGACAGAAAAAAATGCACTTCAAGTTGGTGAATTTGCCATGCCCAATCTTCAATGAGGGTCAGTTTTTGTTGCAACAGATCCCATTTATCCCCTTTAACAACCAGTCCATTAACGCATACCCAATAATCGAGATCGGATTTTTCAGACTGAGCAATGGTACCAATGCTGCCCATCAACGACAACGATTCGACATAACATAACGTAGGCCATAGCGTTTGGGATTCTTCGAGCAACGACTGATGCTGAGGAAAAATCGTCAGCATCGCCTCTTTGTCTTCTTTGCGATAACTGTACAGCGCCAAACCATAGGGCACTTCTAAATCGTCAACAAAACCGGGGAAATTGGGGTGATTGATCTGAAGCAAGAAAGGCACAACAAAAAACAGCGGGCGCTGCCGATCACTGAATAAGGAAAGCGCTCTGTCAATACGGTGGCGGTTATAATTCAATACCCGGTCCAGTCGAATGGCGCTTTCCTGTTTATCACTCATGAGTTACATCACTTTGATAAATTCGAAATCGATGAGTTCTTCAATCCACTGGTAGAGGACTTTACGCTTGTTTCGACTGGGGGTGAATAGTCGGCACACAGGCTGGTCAAGCTGGGTAATGAACTGTGTTCTGATCGTTTCGAAAGCAACGATATCGGTCAGGCTGTACACTTCACCCCAACTGGTCAAATAAATAACCCGCACGGTTTCGACCACAGCAACGCTTTTTTGGCTTGAAAAGTTAACCACCAACACACAATGGGTGATTTGACTCGGTTGCAACAAGTCTTCACGAACCAGTTCTGAGACCCGAATGGGTTTAAAGTCTATCAATGCCTGTGTCATTAACTCATTAATGTCGTCAACTTTAATCGGCAATTGGCTTTGCAGCAGGTAAAACTGTGAACGATCGCTGATAATGCGATTGAATATACACCAGATCACCAAATCCACCGGATCGCTGCTTTGTTTTAAGAAACACGGGTTTTTGACATCGGTATTTTGATAGTTGAGCCTGCCGCGAAAAGCTGACCAACGCTGTTTGGTGTTAAAGTTTAAATCCAACTCCATGGTGATGGTAATGTCCAATTGGATCAACCCGGTTTCAAATGCCCGTTTAAGGTATTGAATTTTACCGGGTTTGGCACTGTAAAATGCCTCGATTTTACGACCGATAACCGTCATGTCTTCAGCGGTCACCAGCTGCTCATGACCTTGTAACTGGGCCGAAACACGGCGATAACAGCCAATTAAAAACGAATGTATTTGACGACCCAGCAAGCTGACCTGCTGAAACTCCCAATCACTGATGGTGTCGTATGTTTCAATTTTTTCACGATCCCAGCCCCACGATTTGACATAGTCGGTGATCACCTCACGTTTAAAGGTATTGGGCGTGCTGGGGCTGTTGGCATTTTTGCGGGTCAGCGCACAATCGCTTTTGATGTACAAACAGGCTTTAAACAGCTCCAGAAACTTGGGATTGTTTTTTTCATAATAACTGATGATGGTGTCAAACATCAGGGCATACGGATCGGTTGCCCTTAAGTCTTTGTCCATATTAACGCCCTGATGCACCCGGTCTTTTAGCACGTTACACAGCGGCGGGTTGTTTTTAATTTCGTCAATGCAGACCTCCAGCTTGGCCATTTTCAACACCGATTTAAACGGCGAATCCATCGCTTTGCTCAATTGCCAAATCGTCGCACCAAACATTTCATTGGTGTTCAGTTGAGCAACGTTTCCTAAATCTAGAAAGTATTTCGGATCCGGATCTTGCCAAGTTTTAAAGACCTCGTATTGCTGCTGGTATTCTTCGTCGGTGCAATCGAATGCGGTCAACCACCAAAACGGAATTTTGCCAGTGATCAAAATCGTGGTGCTGTAATATTCGTTTTTCAAAAACGTCGGTTGCGCCGACCCAGCACTTTCGCCATCGGCCGCACCAAAATCGTTATTGAGCACCTTTTCAATATCCGACAGAAAAAAGTGTACTTCAAGGTGATGAACATTCCACGCCCAGTCTTCTATCAGGGTCAACTTTTTCTGCATCAAATCCCATTTTTTGCCTTTGACAATACGGCCATCAACACACACCCAATAATCCAAATCAGACTTGTCCGATTGCGCCGCCGTGCCAATACTGCCCATCAACGACAGCGATTCGATATAACAGCGTTTGGGCCAAATCGGTTTGGGATCGTCGATAATGTCACTAAATTGCGGAAAAAGCTCGTACAGGGCCTGTTGAACTGAAGGACGATAAGAGAAAAAGGCTAAACCAAACGCTAAATTGGGATCATCAACAAACCCAGGAAAATCCGGGTGATTGACATGCAGCAAAAAAGGAATGGCGTTAAACAGCGGACGCTTGTCGGGCGGAAAAATCGTCAGGGCTTTTTCAATACGATTACGGTTGTAACGTAATACGCGGGCTAATCGTATGATGGTGGCTTGTTTCTCAATCATTTTGAATGACGATCACCTCTAAAAAGACAGTTATTTTTACATATTAAAAATATGACTGAACTTGATCTATTACGCAACGTAATATTTAACTAGTGCAAGCAAATAAAATTACCTAGGAATGTATTCAAGCTTAGCCTTTTATGCTGTAAAAACAATGCCAAAGGATTAAAAACTGAGCAGTCAACAAGCAGTTACTGGCGTAAGGATTGAATAAATTGTTGCGCCTGTTTAGGGCTACGAAGTTGAATAAAACGAATATTTGAATAGCTTTCATCTTTCATCATGGCCAGATGTTTACGGCGATTGTGGTGATAAGTGGTGATAGTCCACAACACAATCGAATTTTTGCTCAGCAGCAATCGTCTAAAAGTTTCAATGTTGCCGGTACCAGGCCAAAGCTCACGACCACTGAACGAGCGACTAATAGCCCTTTTTACCGCACGATACAAAGTCAAAGAGAATGAATAATCTAACCAGATCACCGCATCCACTTGAGCCCATTTAATCGGGATGGTTTTGCGATAATTGCCGTCCAACACCCATTGATTTACCTCTAGCCGAGGTTTGAGCTTTTCAAAGAACTCGGCATCTGTTGCTTCTACCCAGTTAGGTTTCCAGTGCAAACGATCCATTTCAATATAAGTGGCGTCCATTGCCGTGGCAAGTTGTTGACTGAAAGTAGATTTACCGCTACCACTTGTACCAATAACGTTAACTTTATTGAGTTCTTTCATTTTTTAATTCCGACCGGTGTCCTTTAATAAAAGCGGCAACCTAAATTGCCGCTGATTGTTTATGTTACGCAAAACCTTTCTTACGTTGTTTGGCTTGCGACTGAACATTGCGATAAAGACGGCTTAAATTGCGGTCTTTACTGCGTTTTTCAGCCAAAGAAGCCCCATTGCGCGCTTGTTCTTTGAGTAGCTTAAAATAGTTTGCCAGCCTGCGCTGATCTAATTCACCCGCTTCAATAGCCACTTGCACAGCACAACCCGGCTCACTTTGGTGCTGACAGGTCGAAAACTGGCACGAAGCAGCCAATTCGCTTATCTCACCAAAAGTGCCTTCAATGCCCTTTTCGCAGTCGCCAAGCTGTAGTTCTCGCATGCCCG
>JABSOG010000174.1 GCA_013216025.1 Algicola sp.
ATAGAAGGCACATCTAGCCAATCAAACAGCTTCACATCGTGGCCAGCGGCAGTTGAAATCAAATAACCGGTGATGGGAATGGCCAACATCAACGCGATTAACACCCGATGCGCCCATTTGGCAACACTTATCTGTAAAGGCGTATCGGCAAGGGGTTGCGGTTTGGGATTAAGTTGTCGCCAAATCAGCCGCACGACAAGTAAAGCCAAAAACAGTAAACCAACACTTTCGTGCCAGTGAGGGGCAAGATAGTTCCATTCGTGATCATAGCTCAGGTCGACCATATACAGCCCAAGGCCAAATAGCCCGTAGATGGTCAGGGCCGATATCCAGTGAAAAGCAATGCTGAGCCAGCCGTAAGTGGTGGTGGAATTCTTTAACATGACGTTATTCTTTTTATTCGCGTAGCCCTACTATAAATTTGTTACCGCTGGATGTAAAACCCACTAACCGTTTTTACCAAACAAAAACCGAATACCGTTTTGTAATGCCCGGCTGACACCGCTTAAATGGTCTTCGTTGACAAAATATTCCGCTTTTAATTTCAGTCGACTGTTTTTGCGCTGATTGAGACGTTTCTCGAGATTTCTGGCATTAAACAACATAACTCCACCATTAACATGATTCGACGACAGATAAATCGACTTGTTCAGTGCCTTACCGCTGGCTCGTTGTTGGGTTTCGTAGTCAAAAATAATGCCGTTGGACAAATAACACTGATTGTCGTCAATCATACCGTCGACACATTTATCATTAGCGGTGAGTGCTTTGGGCTTTCCTGCATACCACAACGATGGGTCGCCAATTAAATAACGCGAAAACGTATCCGGATGTTTGAACAATACAAACGAAGCAAACAAACCGCCAAGCGAATAACCAGCCAGTGTGCGTTGTTGTGGGTCGACCCGATAGTGTTTTTCAATCACGTCAAACAATGCCTGACTGATAAATTGATAAAATTGCTCACCCTGCCCTTTGATTTGGCCATGACGTTCGCTCAACGTGGGCACCGGCGTATAGTCTTGATAGCGTGATTTAAACCATATCTCATCACGTTTGGCATAACTTTGCTGGTCGTCATATGCATAATCAATCGCAACAATTACAAATTGCTCGATACTGTAGTCACCTTTTTTACGAAATAACCAACGCGACAGGCCTACAGCCGTCGAAAAATTCAAATGACCGTCGAGCAAATACATCACCGCAAATTTTTTGTCAGGCTGTTCAAAATAAGTGGGCGGCAGCGCCACCGAAATACTGTATTTTTTATCGCTGTGGTTTGCCGCTAAGATAAACTTTTCAGTTTGAAAAATTATGCCTTTGGTCAGCTTTAGTGTTTTAGGCTGCTGGTCGAGGGCAAGCACTTCAGTGCTAAACGACAACATAAACGCCAGAAACAAGAGGGCTAGATTTTTCATGATGGGTTACCTGTGGGTTAAGAGTCAGGTGATGATTAAACCGCGAAAGGTGTGTTCAAAGTAGTGCCGTTTGACTGTTTTATGGGTTGAATAAGGTTGAATTGAAAAGTCACTGAAAAGTCAGGTAATTGATTTTAAACGTTAATTGAACATTTCAGTATTTGAAGGGGCTGTTTTTCTCAATTATCTGCTGGAAGGCATCGCGTGAACTAGGCGTTTATCACTAACCCAGTGCACGCGCTCCCATCTACCACTACCGTGTCATCCATAAAATTACCATGCGTCCTGTAGTGTCATAAGTTAATATTGACTCAATATACAACAGTCAAAAATATCGACTATGACAAAAACGCCCAAAATAAACCCATTTTCTAACCTTGATAAACAGCCTGTCGTCTGCCGGGTATCAACCAAATGGCGCATCATGCATTATGTTGTGTTCATACCCCTTATGGCTTTTTGTGCGTGGGTTATGTTCCTCCCTTTTTTCAGTGACAGAGAATCGAACTTGTTTAGTAGCCTTTTTTTGATCTTGATAGGTGCGGCTGGGGTTTGTTTCATGGCGTATATTTTGCTTAGTGTGAGAAACAACCGTTTATATATCGATTCACACAATATCCGCCACAAGAAGGTGTTTGGCGTTAAAGATATGACCCATAGTCAGATTGAGGGATTTCGAACATTTATAGGTTCAGATACACGAGAGCTGATATTGTTGTCTAAGGATTCTGACGTGCCGAGATTGGACATTGAACTGATTTTTGAACATAGCGATGAATTTATGTCATGGGTCGAAGACAACTTTATTGACTTAGGTCAGCGTGATGCTGACAATGAACTGGCCCAGATCAGACGTAACCGTGAACTTGGCGGTACTGAAACTCAACGCCTGCAAACACTTAAGTCGGCGAAAACCGTGATGAGAGTGATTGGTATCATCGCCTGTATTCTCTGCTTCTGGGCCTTGTTTTACCCTAAACCCTATGATTTTGTTATTTGGGCTTGTGTCATCGCGCCATTATTGGTGCTCACAACAATACCCTTGTCCAAGGGGATCGTGAAGTTTGATGGGCGCCAAGGCGGCGAGTACCCCGTGGCAGCCATGGCCTTTATTATTCCTACTTTAAGTTTGGTCATTCGTGCGATCATGGACTGGTCTTTTTTGAGTTGGAGCGCATTTTGGCTACCATTTGTCGGCATTACAATAACCGTCTTTGTTTTGATTCAGGTTGCGAATAAAAGTAGCAAACCCAAAGGCGTCGATAGCTTTGCTCACTTACTATTTTGTGCCGCTTATGGTTGGGCTGTTACAGTGAGTTTGAACGGGGTTCTCGACTCATCTGAATCACAAATATATCCGGTAACTGTGCTCGAAAAGCAGAACTCCGGTGGGAAATCAAAAACTTGGAATTTAAAGTTAGCCCCTTGGGCGCTGCAAAGTACGCCCGAAGATATAGAGGTTTCCAAAAGCAAATATGAAGCCATTGCTGTTGGCGACACGGTCGATGTTCATGTTAGGGAGGGAGCCTTTGGTATGCCATGGTATTATGTCAAAATAGCGCAACCAAATGAATGATGGATTTGCTCTGAAATTGCTCAGTTACTGTTCTTTAGAACCTAAATATTAGGACGTTAACAGATAAGTAAATTGATATCATTAAAAGTTAAATTATTGTTTTATAACAAGATATACCCTTTCGTCTTTAAATCAATAAAACCTGTCCTGTAATTAATCACCTTATAGCAAGAATCTCACTATAGTAGTCATCATTGTTAATTAGCCTTGCGATAAAAGTCACCGAGTAAACTACATTTGGTGAATACCTCTTTTAACCCAAGCAGCCAAGGACTCTGGATCTTACATGTTTAATAAATCTTTCAAAGTGGTTAGGCAGCTTGATGTAATGGACTGCGGCCCAACCTGTTTGATGATGATTGGCCTGCATTATGACAAAAAATATAGCTTAAAGCAGTTGCGCGATTTGTGTGACAAAGGCCAACAAGGCGTCACTTTACTGGGCATTAACCGGGCGGCACAAGAGCTGGGTTACAAAACCTTGCCGTTGAAATTAAGCGTCGACTTGTTTGTTAAACAAGCCAAACTGCCCTGCATCGTCCACTGGCAAGGCGATCACTATGTGGTGGTCTATAAAATTAAGGGCGAAAAAGTCTATATTGCCGATCCGGGCGGCGGCAAAACCATCATGGACAAAGACGAGTTTGCACAAATGTGGACCATGGACGGCGAAAACGGCATTGCACTGTTTGTTGAATCTACCCCTAAAGTCGACCAAGAACACGCCGAGCACGTCAAACCCCAAGGTGGTATGCGCCGATTGGGTGGCCACCTGCTGCAATTCAAAAAATTTCTCGGCCAGCTTGGACTTGGCGCGTTGCTTGGTTCGGTGCTCAACCTTATTTTTCCGTTTTTAACTCAAGCGCTGGTGGATCACGGTATCGGCAATCAAGACGTCAATTTTGTGTACGCCATCTTAATCGCTCAGGTGATGCTGTTTTTAAGCCGTACTGTCACCGAATTTATTCGGGGCTGGATACTGGTGCACATGGGCGCACGGGTCAATATCGCCGTTATTTCTGAATTTTTGATGAAACTGATGCGCTTGCCGCTGTCCTATTTCTCTAGCCGAAACTTGGGTGATGTGCTGCAACGGGTGGCCGACCACAACAAAATTGAAGAGTTTCTAACCGCACATTCCATCAACATCGTCTTTGCGATGCTAAACCTGTTTGTATTTAGCATCATTATGGGTTTGTACAGTGGCCTGATTTTTACTGTCTTTTTAGTCGGCAGCCTCGCTTCGATTGTTTGGGTGTCGTTGTTTCTCAACAAACGCAAAGTACTCGATTACCAGCAATTTGGCCACATGAGAGCCAACCAAAACGCCATAGTACAACTGGTTAACGGTATGCCCGAAATCAAAATGAACCAGTCACAAGAATCGCAGCGCTGGGCATGGGAAAGCATTCAAGGCAAATTGTTCAACGTACGCCTCAAGTCATTGGCGGTAGAACAATATCAGCAGGCGGGCACCTTGTTTTTTAACGAAGGCAAAAACATCTTGATCACTTTTATCGCCGCCAAAGAAGTGATCAGCGGCGACCTAACTCTCGGCATGATGATGGCCATCACCTACATTCTCGGCCAAATGAACGCGCCAATCGAACAACTGTTGCAGTTTATGCGTCAAGCGCAGGATGCAAAATTGAGCATGGAACGACTCGGCGAAATTCAAGACATGAAAGATGAAAAGGATGTGCACGGCGTAGAACTGAACGAGTCGGTGCCAAAGGGTGACGTGACGCTTCGCAATGTCGATTTTAAATACTCGCGCCATGACAACGCCAATGTGATTGATGGTTTGAGTTTGAGCATACCGCACAACAAAACCACCGCCATTGTCGGTTCTAGCGGTAGCGGCAAAACCACTTTGATGAAACTGCTGCTAAAATTCTTCGACGTCAACGCCGGTAACATCTCTATTGGTGGGCAAGATCTAAAATTCATCTGCCCGGATGCGTGGCGCACCGAATGTGGCGTGGTGATGCAAGACGGTTACATGTTTAACGACACCATCGCCAAAAACATTGCCATGGGCAACCAAAAAGTCGATTTTGATCGAGTGGTACAGGCGGCCCGGACCGCCAACATCCACGAAGAAATAGAAAAAATGTCACAAGGTTACCAAACCCGCATCGGACAAGAAGGTATTGGCCTGAGCGGCGGTCAAAGCCAGCGGATTTTAATCGCTCGGGCGGTATATAAAAACCCCGAGTACTTGTTTTTTGACGAAGCGACCTCGGCGCTCGATGCCAACAACGAAAAAACCATTCAAGAGAATTTGGGCGAGTTTTTTCAAGGTAAAACCGTTGTGGTCATCGCACACCGCTTGAGTACGGTCAAAAATGCCGACCAAATTATCGTGCTCGATAAAGGCGCTATTGTCGAACAGGGCAACCACAGTGAACTGACCCAAAAGAAAGGTTTCTATTACGACCTCGTCAAAAACCAACTGGAATTGGGAGCGTAACATGCCAGATTTAGCCTTATTTGAAGAGCGACCAGTCGATGCCATTGTCGGCCGCGAGCCATCATGGATAGTCAACAGCGGCATCAGCTTGGTATTTGTTGTGGTGACGGTATTATTCGCCATCACCTGGTTTATCCGTTATCCAGACAGCATTTATTCGCAAATCACCCTGACCACCGCCCAACCGCTAACGCAGCTGGTATCGAACATCAACGGTCGTATCACTCGGTTATTTGTAAAAGAAGGTGAGCAGGTAACCCGAGGCACGCCGTTGGTATTGCTCGAAAACAGCGTTGATTACGATAAACTATTACGCCTCAAACAACAGCTTGCCCAGCTAAAAAACGCTGACAGCCAGTTGCCCGAAGCACTGGCGATAGACGGTCTGGGTGAATTGCAGGCCTTGGTTAATCAACTCAACAGAATATTGAGCGAGCGTCATTTGATGCAAAACTCAAAACAACTGGCCAACCGCATCGAAGCCACCGAGCAGTTAAGTCAACAATACCAGCAGTTACAAGTGCAACTGACCGCCAAACAAAAGACCATGCAAGCCAAGCTTAAACTTGAATCTGATTTGTTGACCAAAAATCGAGGATTAAAAACCCAGGGCTTAACCACCGATGCCAAGCTGGCGGTGATTGAAAACCGCTATCTAGACAAAAAGCTGGCACTCGAAGACATCAATATACAAAAGGCGTTGTATAACATCAAACTCAAAGAGATTGACCAACAACTGGCCGAGTTCAAGATCATGCGTACCGAGCAACAGCTACAACTGACCACCGCCTTAATGAATGCCAAATCGGCGCTGGCCAGTCAAATTGACCAGTGGCAACAAAAATACCTGCTGACCTCACCCAGTGAGGGCGTTGTGGCGTTTTCAAATTATTGGAGTGTCAACCAACACGTAAAAAGCGGTGATGTGGTGGTTAACGTGGTCAATGCCGACTCGACAAAAATGGGCAAAATGGAGTTAAACCAGCAAGGCGCAGGCAAGGTTAAAACTGGCCAACGAGTATATATCGAATTGGTGAGCTTTCCCGCCCACGAATACGGCAGGCTCGAAGGTAAAGTACAGGCGATTTCACTGGTGCCTGGCCAAAACGGTTATTTGGTTGATGTTCAATTGCCGCAGGACCTAATCACCACCTACGGCCGCAAACTGCCGTTTAGCCCTAATTTACTGGGCACTGCCAAGGTGATTACTCAAGACCGGCGCCTGTTAGAGCGGTTTTTAGACAAGATTATTTATGCTTTTGACCAGACTTGATCATCTTTAATAGTCTCAATCAATACCCAAACAACTCCAAATATCCCCACGCTTGATGACTGCCGCTGGTCTTAACCGCCCCTTCCCAATAGGGAATGGTGCCGTCCATCAGTTGCCGCCTGTTAATCGCCGAAATGGTGATATCAATCTGTTTCGAAGGTACTTTTAGTCGCCAGCCTATTGGGTATTTATGTTCGCCAAAAGCTTCATAACCTATCGGTTGCCAGTCAATTTCGTCAGCCGACAGTGGCAGTTTTTCGCCATTGGCAAACATCAGCACGCCGTCTAGGTAGGTTTCGGATTCGCTACGTACGCGGTAGAGCATTAGTGCGGTTTTATCGTCAAGGTGCAGTGCAAGCCAGTCCCAGCCGATGCTCTTCATCATTTTTTGTGGCTGAGCGGCGTTAAGACCTTTGCCAGTGAACATGCCGCTGCTCCATTCGCGGTCAAACCAAGCTTCGCCTTCTACCTTGACTGTTTTACCGTTAAATTGGATGTCGCCGCTTAATTTGATGAACGGGGCGTTGTAGTAGTAACTGGCGTTGGTGCCATTGGCGTTCTTTTTGCTGAAGCCTTTGTCGCCTTGCAGAAAAAAGCGGGATTCAGACAGTTTTAGGTTATAGGCGAACTTTGGTTCTTTTACCGTTAACGTGCCGGGTAGTGGGTTTTGGCCAGTCCCTTTGAGTTGCCAATGGTCCAAAAAAATTTGCCAAGGATTTGCTTCGATGCCGCCGTGGCCCATGCTGGCTTTGGCGTAACGTTCTGCATGGAAAAACTCTGTGGGTGTCGACAGTGCAGCGTGGGCAAAGAATATGCGTTGGGGCTGGTCGGCTATTAATAAGGTATTGGCGAATAAAGTGAATTGTGCGCCATAGGTTAATCCGTCTTCACCTTTTAGGTTGGCGGTAACATACCACCATTCGGATTGATAACCCTGATGGATGTTATGGTCTTGGGGGAAACTGAAAGATCGTCCCGGCGTGACCTTTTTAAAATCGTCTGCGGCGTTTGTTGAGTTGGGTAACATTAAGAGTAAAACTGCCCATATCACCAAATTAAATAACGTCATACTGCCTCCCTGAATGCGTTGATCACGGTTTTTCTGCTCAGTTGATACAGTGGCAACAGCCCCGACAGCAGGGCGACGAAGACGGCGCCGGTGATAATGATGCCAAGGGTCGCTGCCTCGATTTGAATGGCAAAATGCCAGCCAAATGAGTATTGCAATACAATGTGAACGCTGGCCCACGCGATGATTATGCCCAGCGGCAGGGCGATTAAACTGGCCACCAAGGCGTTGAAGAATAATTGTAACATCGACAAACCGGCGATTTCGCGATTGTTGACGCCCAGTACTTTGAGCAAGGTCAGTTGACGCTGTTTGTCGAGTTCTGCGGCATAGCAGGCACAATAAATGCCGATGGCGGCTATCAGCAGGGTGAATAAAATCAGCACTTGGGTGACCATGAAGGTTTGCTCGAATATGGTTAGGGCGATTTTTTTCATCGCCTGCGGTTTGATGCTGTGATGAGATTGCAGTTCAAAACGGTCTTTTAGTGTGTTGAGCAGCGACTCAATGTTTTCATCTCTATTTAGCTCTGTATGCAGCCCTTTATTTACCTCTTTATGCAGGAAGACGCCAATCTCTACGGTATTTACCGCTGGCCACAAGATTTTCAGCCAGTTTTGGTCCATGGCAAATGCTGTGAAAGTTGAGCCATAACTGTAATATATGCCCAGTACTTCAACTTCTACCATCCGCTTTTTGGCTTTGATAGACAGTTTATCGCCGGGTTGCAGTTGTTGCTGAAAAGCGAGGGTTTGGTTTATTAATATGCCCTCGCCCCGATGAAATCTTGGCCATAAGTTGTCGACCTGTTTTTCTAAGCTGACAGCAGCATGGCGCAGTTTGTGGTCGGTGACGCCGTGTACAACCCCGTCGATGAGATTGTCGGCTGCGGTTGACGTGGCTAATGTGGTTGATGTTGATATTAAGGTCGAAGTGTAGTAATAGCGGTAGGCCAGCGCCACGTCTTGGCGTTGGTCAAGAAACGCTTTGATATCAAGCACCTGATCTCTATTGGGCTGTAAGTACAAGTCTTCGGCAAGGGCCTGTTCAAGATAATCTTCAAGCGCCACTCTGAAACTCGACACCATAGTGGTGACCGCAATTCCCGCCGAAATGGCAACGGGGAAGGCCATCATCGCGACTGAAAAACGGGTGTGATTTTGCTTGCCATCGGTCACAGCCCACTGCAATTTGGGGTAGTTTACCAGCCGTTTATTTTTGGCGAAAACGCCATAGAAATACACCAGTGCGGCTGGTACCAGCATGGCCCCACCGATAAACCAGCAGGCCGCTATGGCAAAACCCAGTGTTTGGGAGTGGGGCATTAATGTCAGTAATCCGCCCAGTGACAGCAGGGCAAACCCGCCATAACCCATCTGATTTTTTGACTGGGTGACTTGGCGCGATTGCAGTGGTTGTTCTTTTGCCAATTGCCAAAACGGTTGGGCGGTGGCGATTAAGGTGGCGGTTAGCGAAACCATTAAGGCCAGTGGCCACCAATGGGTTATTTGCTCGATAAACAGCGGGTTTTGCCCCTGAAAAAGCCGAACCAAGGTCAAGCTAACGCCGGGCAGCAAGGCGCTGGCGATTAACCAGCCAAGCAAGCAGCCAAGAAGGCTGGCAAGTAATGCCCACGACAGTAATTCCATCATCAATGCCATGGCGATTTCGCCAAAGGTGACACCAACTAAGCGCAGTTGTTGCACCATGTTGAGCCTTTGCCTAACCGAAAACCGCACGGCGTTGAACGCAATAAAGCAACCGACTAAAAATGCTAGAAAGGATACTGCGGTTAGGTTGAGAAAAAACGCATCGCTCAGCGCGGCGTTTTGGGCATTTTTGCTGGGAAAGCGTAGCTCGGTATCTTCGCTTAGCAGGGCTTTGAGTTGTTCTACATCATCGGTTTGGCGGGTCACGGCGATAGACGTTAGTTGGTCGGGTAAAGACAGCATTTGTTGCGCACAGGCCAAGTCACACATTAGGCTATAACCCGTGCCTAGATTGTCGCTAACAACTTTGATGGCGGGCAGGTTTTTACCGCTGGCCAGCGTCAGTATGTCACCATCTTTGAGGTTACGCTGTTTGGCTTGGGTTTTGGATATTAGGGTTTGGTAAGGCGGGAACGAAAACGCCAACATCGAAAAAGCGTCTTGACCAAAACCGCCGATGCCCTTTGATTTGTCATTATTGCTGGTGGTTTTACCGTTGCTAGTATCACTGCTGGTCGAATGGGCCAGCGCAAAGGCATCAATGCCCTGAAGTGAAATAAAACCGCCTTCTTTGAGTTTTAATCGGCCTTCGACCATGGGCATCAGGTCGGTAAAACCATTTCTACGCAGCGTGACGTAAGTACTTTGGGGCAGGCTTCTTTTTCCGTTGATGGGTTGTATGGTGGCGACCACTGTGCCGCCAATAACCTGTTGCGCGCTGGCAAACGAGGTTTTGGCCACCGAACTGACAATTAAGGTGCCAAGCAATATTGCCACGCCAAGACTGAGGCCAAGCAATAAAAATAGGCCCTGCGCGGGATGTTTGCGGTAATGACCGAACAAGGTCCACCAAATTAATAACACGCGTTGGAGCAATGAAGGGCGTATTAGCAATGAAGCACTCCTTTTTTCAATCTCCAGGTGCTTTGCAGGTAGTTGGCAGTGGTTTGACTGTGGGTAACCAGCAATAGGGTGACGCCATTGAGTTCAACGGCTTTGATCAGTAATTCCATCACATGGGCGGCGGTTTCTTCATCTAGATTGCCGGTGGGTTCATCGGCCAATATTAACGATGGTTTGGCAGCCAGTGCCCGGGCGGTGGCTACTCGCTGTTGTTCGCCGCCAGACAGCTGAGCGGGATAATGGTCGAGCCTGTCACGCAAACCCAATACGTCAATCAGTTGTTCGGTGTCTTCGTCAAGCGCTGGGAGACCATTTAAGCGGCGAACAAAAGTGATGTTGTCGAGCGCGGTCAGTGACGGAATAATGTTGTATTGCTGAAAAATCATGCCCAACCGGTGACGTCTAAACAAGCTGAGCTGGCTATCGTTCATGGTGGTGATATTGGCGTTGTTGACGATGATATCGCCGCTGCTGACGGTATCGAACCCACCGAGCAGGTGCAGCAGCGTCGACTTGCCGCTGCCACTTTGGCCCATCAAGGCGACTGTTTGTCCGGCGCTAAGGGAGAAGCTTAAATCTTTAAAAACAGTAACTTGGCGGTCAACGTCTTGGTACGTTTTACTGATGTTTTGTACTTTAATCATTTATCGTCCTTTTAACCTTATACCCTGTATATAAAATGCTCCGCCTACGAGCTACACGACAACATTGAACACCCGGCTTTGACTCTGGCCCATTCTGGCCGTTTGGCCGCATAATGATCAAATTGAGGTTGGTCGTCGTAGGGTTTTCTCATCACGTCGAGCAATTCGTTGACCATGGCATAATCACCTTCGTGAGCCTTGTCGATGGCTTGCTGGGCAATGTAGTTGCGCAGCACGTATTTGGGATTGACCTTATTCATACGGATTTTGCGTTGTTCATCATCAACATCAAGCGCAGCGATTCGGGCTTGATAGCTGCGCAACCATTTGATCATTTGAGCTTTATATTGTTCGTCGAGTGTTTCTGGTTGGTAATAAGCATCATAAATGACGGCTAAAAGGTCTTCATCGTTGTAAGCTTCTTCGCGTTTAAGATTAGCCAAGTGACGATAGAATATCGTCATGTCGGTTTCAACCAAAGGGAACAGGGCGAGCAGCTCTTCGAGTAGAGCGTTATCGGTTTCGTCATTGTATTGTTCAAAACCGACTTTGCTGGCGAGTATGTTCAACCAGTGGTGTTGATAGTACTGAGTAAAATCTTGCAGCAGTGCTTCGAGACCTTCGGTTTCTTCAATCAAAGGCACAATGGCGTTGGCCAGTTGATAGAGGTTCCACTGGGCGATTTTGGGCTGATTGGCATAACAATAGCGTTTGCCTTGGGCATCTGTGGTGTTGGGGGTCCAACCGGGGTCGTAATCTTCTAGCCAGCCGTAGGGGCCGTAGTCTATGGTCAAACCCATAATCGACAGGTTGTCGGTGTTCATTACGCCGTGCACAAATCCAACGCGCATCCAATGAGCCACCATGTCGGCGGTGCGTTCGCTGACTTCTTTAAACCATTCTAAGTAAACGGCTTTGCACGGTTCGCCCAAGTGTGGGAAATCATTGGTAATGGTGAAGTCGACCAGTTGTTTCAGCTCATCTATTTCGCCACGAGAGGACAATATTTGAAAATTGCCAAAGCGAATGAACGATGGTGCTGTGCGGCACACCACTGCGGTGGGTTCGTACTGGGGGTTGCCGTCATAAAACATGTCGCGGACAACTTCTTCACCAGTGAGCACCAAACTCAGCGCTCGCGTGGTGGGCACGCCTAGATGATACATCGCCTCAGAGCATAAAAACTCTCGAATCGATGATCGTAATACG
Organism: Algicola sp.; assembly: GCA_013216025.1. Lineage (GTDB taxonomy): Bacteria > Pseudomonadota > Gammaproteobacteria > Enterobacterales > Alteromonadaceae > JABSOG01. Next base: position 12,278 of record JABSOG010000174.1, read on the forward strand.
GCCAATCCATCGGCTG
>JABSOG010000175.1 GCA_013216025.1 Algicola sp.
TGGTGGCTCACCTTTTAACAATGACCATGCGGCAAATCCGCCGATGATCACCACTAATGCACCGCCAATGATCAGGCCGGTTTTTTGGTTCACGCCACTCGCACTTGCTTCTGAGCTTTTTTCTGGACTTTCACCTGAATTGGGGTTTTCACTATCCGTCATTTTATCCCGCCTGTGTATTTAAGCATTTGTTTTACTAATAATAATATAAACGCCTATAATCTGTTAAAAAGCATTTTAAATAAATGCCTATTTACGATTTCTTACCAATTTCTTTATTTTAAATTAAATTGAAAGTCTTTTAAGCGGTGGTTAATATAAACAATCAAAAACCCAAGATTGCCCTGATTTTGACTGGCGGCGGTGCCCGGGCAGCCTACCAGGTGGGTTTGCTCAAAGCGATAAAAACCATATTACCCAGAAACCATAAATCCCCCTTTGACATTATCTGCGGCACCTCAGCAGGATCCATCAATGCAACGCAGTTGGCCTGTTATGCTTCGTGTTATCATTTGGGGGTGAAAAAACTCGAATGGGCATGGAAACACTTCACCACCCAACAGGTGTATCATTGCGATTTTCGCCGCGTATTTGGTCATATTCTACGCCACTTTTTATCCAACTTTCAGTCTGATTACGCCACTCAAAAACCCGGGAGTTTATTCGACAACCAACCGCTCGGGGTATTGCTCAACCGGATTTTGGATCTGAGCCGTATCGATCGCAATATTCACGGCAATTACCTTGATGCGTTGTGTATCTCGGCCTCGTCTTATACCGATGGCGATTCAATTAGCTTTTTTCAGGCCGACCATAAAAACGATTGGTCTAGAGCCAAACGAAAAGGTGTCAGCACCGATATTTTGATTGAACACCTGCTGGCCTCTTCGGCCATTCCGCTGGTGTTTCCACCGGTTAAGATCAAGCAAGAGTATTATGGCGATGGTTCAGTACACCAATTGTCGCCATTAAGTCCGGCAATTCATTTGGGCGCCAATAAAATTTTTATCATTGGTGTCGACCAGCCAGAAGAAACCAAGTTCTACGGTCAAAGCCATCGACATCCTGGCGTGCCTTATATTACTGGCCATTTGCTCGATACCATTTTCTCTGACACTTTAAGTGCTGATGTAGAAAGAATGGAGCGGGTAAACAAAACCCTCGCCCTTATCCCCGATGCTAACCGCGCCACCGATTTGAAACCTATCGAAAGCATGATGATCAACCCCAGCCACGATTTCAATTCTATTGCTCGGGAGCATTATTTTGACCTACCCATGGCCATAAGATGGTTGTTAAAAGTGGTGGGGATCAATAAACACACCGACTCTAGCCTAGTCAGTTATTTGATGTTTGAAGGCAGTTATACCCAGCAATTGATTAAGCTGGGGTATCACGATGGGTTGGAGCAGCTGGATGAGATTAAGGATTTTTTAGAGTTGTGAGATAATGGCGCGTATTTATGTGGTGAATTGTTGTGATATGAATTTGCGTGGTGAATTGGTGTGATATGAATTGATGTGGTGAATTGTTGTGACATGAATTTATATGGTGAACAGGTGTGATATGAATTTGTGTTGTGAATAGGTGTGTAAGAAATTAGTCCGGTGAACGAATCCATAATCTATGGTCCTGTCGGCATCCATGCCTCCACTTCACGGGTACAAAAAGCTCCAAGTATTCGCTTTTTGTACCCGTTCAGCCACCTAAAAGAAACTGCTCAACCCGCTCAACTTGTCTGGGTTTGCCACGAACAATCAAAATATCCTGAGATATCAGGACAGTATCAGGTGCGGGATCGCTCATTTCGACACCATCTCGGCGTAAACCGGTCAATATGATTCTTCGATCATCCAAACCCAGCTCTAGGAGGGTTTTGCCAATGGCGCTGGCGCCGTCTGACAATAAAATGGCGTGCAAAAATTCGAGCCTGTCGATCTTGTCCGGGCCCATGTCGGTGTCTTCGCCACGATAAAAACCATGCATTTTGCCATAACGGTTTTTGCGTTCTAATTGTATTCGTTTTAGTATTCTTTTTACCGGCACACCAGTCATGTACAACACGTGCGAAACCAACATCAGGCTGCCTTCAAGGGATTCTGGAACCACATCAGATACCCCCATCACTTGCAGTTTTTCTAGATGTTCGTCTGAACGAGTGCGCACCAGTATTTTTACTTCTGGATCTATCTTTAACACCTTTTGTACCACAGCTTCGGTTTTGTTGTAATCGCCAAAAGTAATGATCACCAATTTGGCCCGCCTGACTCCTACGGCTTCAAGTATTTCACCGTAACGGGCGTTGCCAAACTGAATATTTTCACCCGCAGCCTTAGCTTCACTAACCCTGACCGGGTCGACATCAAGGGCTATAAAAGGAACAGCTTCAAGTTTCAAAAAACGACTGATGGTCTGCCCTACCCGGCCAAATCCGCAAATGATGACATGCTCTGACAATTGGCTTTCTTGCTCAAACGTTTCTTTATCGTGATGATTGTCGTCACGGGCAATTTTTCGGGCAAAAAATTGGCTGTTGTGTACCAACGAAGGCGTCAAAGCCATGCTGATCACCCCAACCGCTATCAGCAAGGTGGCGGTTTGTTGGTCCAATACTTGGTTTTCTATCGCCAGGGCTATCAATACAAAACCAAACTCGCCGACTTGGCAGAGCATAAACGCCACGGCCCAGCCATCCGATGGTTTGCTGCTGACAAACCAGGCGCTCAAGCGACCAATTAAAATTTTAATAAACATCACCCCGACCAACAAAACCAGCAATACCAACAGGTTTTCGTATATGGCAACTAAATCCAGTTGCATCCCGATGGTGATGAAAAACAACCCCATCAAAATATCCCTGAATGGCCGGATGTCGGCCTCCAATTGGTGGCGATACTGACTTTCGCCTAACATCATGCCTGCCAAAAATGCCCCAAGTGCCATCGACAGACCAAACATATAGGTCAGCAAACTAGCGATCACAGTGACTAAAATGGTGGTTAATACAAACAGTTCTTCTGTTCTGGCTTTGGCGATCTCGTTAAAAACAATCGGCAATATCCACTTCCCTATGGCCAATAATATGGCAAAAACCATCGCGCCTTTGAAAATCGCCATCAACAGGGCAAAACCCACAGCATCGCCCGACGAACCTGCCAAAATAGGAATGGCAATCAATAGCGGGACCACCGCAATATCTTGGAATAACAAGATACTGACCGCCAATTGTCCCCGATTGTTATGTAATGCGCCTGATTCGTTGAGTTGTTTAATGACAATAGCCGTAGAGGACAACGCCAGTATGCCGCCAATGGCCAAGGCGGTTATCCAGTTATAACCCAATAAAACGGCAATACTCATGATAACGCTAATTGAGATAATGACCTGGGCACTACCCGCACCAAACACCAAATTACGCATCGCCATTAATTTGGGGATAGAAAATTCGAGACCTAGGGTAAACAGCAAAAATACAATGCCCATTTCAGCCACTATGTGGAACTGTTCGGGGTTGTGAACCAGGCCGGTAATACTCGAACCGGCAACCAGACCGGTGGCCAGATAAGCAAGAATGGGGGGTAGATTAAAGCGTTTGAACAGCCAGACGAAAAAGACAGCCAAGGCCAACATACCAATCAACTCTTTAAATATCGATTGATCCATTTAATCTCCAATTTGAACAAATTTTCGGTGATGACAATTTAAACTCACTTGTTGCAGGGTTACTGCGCGCTTTTGGCCTTTTCTATCTCTTTGCTTTGTCTTTTCTTGGTCTTTTTTGACCTGCGTCATAAAACTTCCGCCAAGCGGGCAAAAGTTGCCGACAATTTTTTGTCACTAGCGCTTGCTAATATCACAGACTACCTATTTTTATTTCTATTTTCAATAAGTTAGCGTTATTTAGACAACATTGGCATAAAAATAGCTTAATTTGTTCTAAACGCATCACAGCGATAACCGACCAAAGGGGTTAGCACAGTGGAAAATATACCAACCAGCGACTTTATGACAACACTAAATAACGACTTCAGGCCTTTGTTTGGCTTGAATCTGGCTGATCACTACAGTGAACGACATACCGTAAGTTTAGTTGAACAACTGCAAACTACCTTGGAGATTGATCAGTTATTAGAGATTTTTTCGATGGAAGCGGCAAAAACTGTGCGCTTTTGTGGTTTAACACTTAATTTCGCCAATGAAACCGTTGCCGTACGGGGTTCGATTCCCGGAAGACATCGAATTTGTTTCAATATCACCGCAGGCGGCAACACTTTGGCTCAACTGTCTTACAGTTTGACTGAAGGTTTGACTAAAAATGCCATTCGTCAGCTTGAAAAACTGCACCAACAATTTGGCTATCCGCTGCGCAATGCCTTGTCTTTTCATAAGGTTAAAAGATTGGCGCTTAAAGATGCGCTAACCGGTTTAAGCAACCGGGGTCACTTTGATGACTCTTTGGTTCAGGCAATCACCCATGCCAAACGTAAACGTTCTACGTTTGCCATGATCATGTTGGATTTGGACAATTTTAAACAAGTCAACGATGCTTTTGGCCATCAGGCCGGTGATGAGGTCATTAAGGAATTTGCCTCAATTTTGAACCGCTCAATTCGCGGCGACGACAGTGCTTTTCGCCTTGGCGGCGACGAGTTTACCATTATCGCCAGTGATCAAGAAGACTGTGAGGCGAACGTGATCTGCACCAGAATTCAGCACAACGTGGCCACCAACCCAATCATGATCAAATACACGGTATCGACCAGCATTGGTTACACCTTTTTCCAACAGAACGATTCGGTCGCGAGCCTGTATACCCGCACGGACAACGCATTATATGCAGCCAAAGATTTTGGCCGTAACTGCACGAAGACAGCCTAAAAATTTTGTTAGATGGCACAACTCTGCCTTTTGGGAGTCCTTCGGGGCTCCCTTTTTTGATGGGCTGGATGCCCGAATGTCGCGGTCACATGGATGTGAATGAGCGACTGGTGGACACATATGTACTAATGGATCGGAGACATGGATGACGACCATGGATGGTCTAAATTCGCGAGTTCATGGATGAACAGGAGCGATGAACAAGAGCAAGGTTTAATGGGCAGGATGCCCGAATGTCACGATCACATGGATGACGACCATGGATGGTCTAAATTCGCGAGTTCAAGGATGAACAGGAGCGATGAACAGGAGCGACTGATGGGCAGGATGATCCAAATTGACGAGTACATAAACAAATGAAATCTACAATAAAGAACGTCATTTCCCCCTATTTAAGCTTATCAGTTTACCTCATTATTGTCGCCACGCGCCCCGGCGCGTATAACTTTTTTAGTGACAGGGATGTTAATAAAAAAGCCTGGCAGCCAAGAAAAAAAAAGATCCTTGACTATAATTAAACCATATCAGTAATTTACCGAGTGATGACTGTGAATAAAGCCTTAAGAACCATGATTTCCCTGCCAAGTATCTTTTTGTTGGCCATTTGTTTAACTTTACCAGCCAAAGCCCACGCCAAAGATAAAATCACTTGGTATGTCACCGATTGGGCCCCTTTCAATATCACTCGAGGAAAACTCAAACGTAAAGGCATCAATGATAAACTCATTAAGTACATTCACAAATTTTTGCCCGATTATGATTTAGCCTGGAAAAACATGAATCCGGCGCTACTCGAAAGAGCTTTTAGCAAGGGTGAAAATGTCTGTCAACTGGACTTGTTCAAAACCGAACGACGAGAAAAAATCGCTTATTTCACCAAAAACCCCAGCATCATTGATGCGCCGCTGCGTTTATTCGTCAAAGGGAAAGACGAAAAAAAGCTCAACCTCTCCTTCCCGGTAAAACTGGACCAATTGCTCAACAATGGCAACTTTAGAGCAGCGTTTGTGATTAGCCGTTCGTATAACACCATGATAGACAACGTGCTGCTCAACAACACCAATACCAAGATCACCACCAACGAATCGACCAAACGTTTGATCAAAGACTTTTTCAAAGGCAAGAATGATTATGTGGTTGAGTATTCGGCGGTGATGAGTTATTTCAAATCAACGCTCAAGTACAAAAGAGACTTGTTTAGTTTGCCAATCAAAAACACCGACCCGTTTGTACTGGGTTATGCTGCGTGCTCCAAAACCCTGTGGGGCAAAACTACCGTCGATGCCATTGATGCAGTGTTAAAAGCGCATCGCAACGACAAGCGTTACCACAATATTCTCGAAGAATGGCATGACGAACGTTCCAAGCAGGTGATTGTCAGAAATTATGGTAGCTTTTGATAAATGGGGTCAGAGTTAATTTAAATTTGGGTACGTAGCTACCTTAACTTAACCAACACAGACCCTTTCACAGCGTACCTAAATTTAATTTGACTCTGACCCCAATTATCCCGCTCGCCGCGAACGGCTCGCATACAAACATCCCCGCCACTGCAACCAATTGCTCATTGTAATAAATCAACGGCGTTCTGCTGCGCTGCCATGGTGGTATGTTGTGCTGTTTAAATAGATCTTTAAGCTTTCGGGTATGCGCCGACCCCTGTGGTTTACACGACAGCCCGGTGACATTAAATCGCACCGAGATAATTTCATTCTCCATGGGAGATCTTAGCAATAAGGCTTCTTCCCCCCTTTCATTCCTATGCTCATCACCAAGCCCATCAGTAAGACAAAGCGTACCAATGTTATCGTTCAGAATCACCGGTTGATTGACAATTAAGCAACAACCAACCCCCGGCTGTTCGATGCTATTGTCAAACAGATAAACAACATCGCGATAGCGTCTTAACTGGTAGTCACCCCACTTCACTTTAGGCGTGGCGTCTGGCTTGGCATCAATGACTTGTGACAACATGTTGTCGAGTACCGACATCGACGGCAAAGTGACCTTTTGACTGGCTATCCAATATCGTACCAGGTTTCGCTGACGGGCTTTTGACCGTTTTTTAAGCCCACTGCTGTCAAAACTGTTCGCGCTCAATTGCAGTGGCTGTAAATCCTGTTCGGCCATTTCATCAACCAGTTGTTGTTGCTCAGCGATCAATCCAATCGAACGGGTGGCTGCTTTACCAAATCCCGGCCAACGGGCTTGTATTGTTGGTAAAACATCGCGGCGAATGAAATTACGGTCAAAGCGGGTGTCTTGATTGCTTTCGTCTTCTATCCAGCTGAGGTCGTTATCGATGGCATATTGTTCAAGTTCTTGGCGTGTCAAATCCAGCAAAGGGCGAACCAAAACAGCGTCTTTCTCAAACTCAATACTGCGTGGCATACACGATAATCCTTTGGGACCGGCACCGCGCTTTAATTGCAGTAAAAAAGTCTCTAACTGGTCCTGCTGGTGCTGTCCGGTCAATACCACGGCATTTTGAGCAATACTCTCACTAATTGCCTCGTACCTGAGTTTTCTGGCTTGGGCTTCAAGTCCTTGGTCATTTGAGGTGATATGCACCGACTTGGCAATAAAGGGGATTTTCCACTGTTTACAGACGTTTTCGCAGTGAGTCTGCCATTTTACGGCATTGGGGCTAAGGTTGTGGTTTACGTGAACGGCTAACAGGGGGAGTACAGGCGCTGATTGTTTTACCATATGAAGCAAAACGGTGGAATCTAATCCACCGCTGTAGGCGACGACAATTTGGCTCGCGTCCGGGGTCAGATCCCGATAAACCAGCTGTTCATGGTTTTTCGGGGTCTGACCCCTATTATCATCGCTCTTTCTAACAATAGCCAAACGACATCAATCGATTGTAGCGCTCTTCCAGTAACGATTCTTCGCTTAAGGTTTGCAGGTCTTTCAAATCATGCTTGAGGCGAGCCTTGAGGCTTGACGCAACCGCTTTATGATTGCGATGGGCACCGCCAAGCGGCTCTTCGATGATGCTATTGATCAAATCGAGATCTTTGAGCTTGCCCGAAGTAATGCCCATAGCTTCGGCGGCCAATGAGCGTTTTTCTGCGCTTTTCCACAAAATAGAGGCACAACCCTCTGGTGAAATAACCGAGTAAGTGCTGTATTGCAGCATGTTAACACGATCGCCTACGCCAATCGCCAGTGCGCCGCCCGAACCCCCTTCACCGATAACAGTGCATATGATAGGCACCTTAAGGCCTGACATCACTTTGAGGTTTTTGGCGATGGCTTCAGATTGGCCGCGCTCTTCAGCACCCACACCGGGATAGGCACCCGGGGTGTCGATAAAGGTAATGATCGGCAATCTGAATCGCTCGGCCATTTCCATTAAGCGCAAGGCTTTACGGTAACCTTCAGGTTTGGGCATACCAAAATTACGTTTGATTTTTTCGGCGGTATCACGGCCTTTTTGATGGCCGATAATCATCACCGCTTCACCGTCAAGACGCGCGGTGCCACCGATGATGGCCGGGTCGTTGGCAAAGGCTCTGTCGCCGCACAGCTCGTCAAATTCAGTGAAAATTTCGTTAATGTAATCCTGGGTGTAAGGGCGTAACGGGTGACGGGCTACTTGAGCCGTTTCCCAGGCACTGAGGTTGGCGAAGACTTTATTGGTCAATTCCACACTTTTTGCTTCGAGTTGGTTGATTTGATCTTCCAAATCCAAATCCAGCTCACCGCCACGGTTGACGCTTTTAAGTTCTTCGGTCTTGGCGATCAGCTCGGCAATCGGCTTTTCAAATTCTAAATAGTTCATGCTCATGGCGTTAGGCTACCTACTCTCATGTTAAATATAAAAATGTTGTACTTGTGGTTTGACGAAAATAACTTCATCAACCAAATTGTAATTCAACATTGTCGACCAACGGCTTTAGTTGGTGCAACAATTCATCGCTTGGTGTCACACGCCACTCTATTCCCAGAGTCAATTTGGCCTGTGCATCCGGTGTTTGGTAATAGATGTTTAGCGGACAAGTCCCTTCTTTGAAGGGAGTCAGCACCGCATTAAAACGATCGATAAACTGACCGTTGAGCTGATTTTGACTGATGTTAACATTTATCCCTGTGACGTATTTTTCTCGGGCAGTCATCAGGTCCATAACATCGCGACCGGTCATTGAAAGGCCTCCGCTGAAATCGTCAAATCGGACCGGCCCTGTGATCAGCAGTATTTTATCTTTTTCCAGTTGCTCTTGGAAGGCTTCATAGTCTGCTGGGAAGAATCTTATTTCAATTCTGGCGCTTTTATCGTCAATTGTGACCAATCCCCAGCGATTACCCTTCTTGTTGATCAACACTCGCACCGCTGTAACCAATCCACAAACGGTAATCGAGCCGTCTCTTTCGGTCGGTTGCACGTCAACAAGACGCGTTGAGGTGTAGTGTTTGATCTCTTTTTTATACTGATTGATGGGGTGACCCGTAAGGTATAACCCCAAAGTTTCGCGTTCGCCATCAAGCCAGGTTTTCTCAGGCCATTTTTGTACTTGTTTAAATTCTTGTTTAACGTTGTGTTCATCACAGGCAATCAAACCAAACATATCGCCCTGCCCCAAAGCTTCGGCTTTTTCGTGTTGATCGGCCGCTTTTATCGCCTCAGGCAAGGTCGCCATCAAACACGCGCGATGCGGACCAAGATTATCAAAGGCACCGGCGTAGATCAGTTTTTCCATCACCCGTTTGCCCACTTGCTTGATGTTCACCTTGGCACAAAAATCAAACAAGTCTTTAAACTGACCATGTTCGTCTCGGGCCGACAAAATAGCGTCTACCGGGCCTTCACCCACGCCTTTAATCCCGCCAATACCATAAACCACTTCGCCTTTTTCGTTGACGGTAAACTTGTAACGCCCCCAATTGAGATCCGGTGGATTGAGTTTGAGTTTCATGTGCTCGCACTCGTCGACCAAGATAACGATTTTTTCGGTGTTGTCCATATCCGCCGACATAACCGCCGCCATAAATTCTGCCGGATAATGGGTTTTCATCCATAACGTTTGATACGACACCAAAGCATAAGCTGCGGAGTGGGATTTATTGAATCCGTACCCGGCGAATTTCTCCACCAGATCGAATATTTTCATCGCCAGCTCGCCGTCGATGCCGTTGTCTATCGAGCCCTGTTCAAAACCAGCCCGTTGCTTGGCCATTTCTTCGGGTTTCTTCTTACCCATCGCACGACGCAACATGTCGGCACCACCAAGGGTATAACCCGCCAGTACCTGCGCTATCTGCATAACCTGTTCTTGATACAGGATGATGCCGTAAGTCGGTTCGAGGATGGGTTTCAGGCTTTCGTGTTGCCAGGTGGCATCGGGGTAGGATATTTCTTCATTACCCAGTTTACGGTCGATAAAGTTATCGACCATGCCCGATTGCAGCGGCCCGGGACGAAACAGTGCCACTAAGGCTATCATATCTTCAAAGCTGTCGGGTTTAAGCCGTTTAATCAGGTCTTTCATACCGCGTGATTCAAGCTGGAACACCGCGGTGGTTTGATACCGAAGCAACAGTTTGAAACTTTTTTTGTCATCGAGCGGAATTTCGGCAATATCAATCGGCCCTTTGCCGACCTTGGCGCGGGTAGCGTTGACCATATCCAGCGCCCACTGGATGATGGTCAGGGTTCTTAGTCCCAAGAAATCGAATTTCACCAGACCCGCAGTTTCTACATCGTTTTTGTCGAACTGGGTAACCGGATTTTTACCTTCGTCGTCACAATAAATAGGCGCAAAATCGGTGATGGTGGTGGGTGATATCACCACGCCCCCGGCGTGTTTACCGGCGTTACGGGTGACCCCTTCAAGGCGGCGAGCCATATCAATCAGGTCTTTAACTTCTTCGTCTTGCTGGTAAGCCTGCTCAAGCTGGGGTTCGACATCCCAAGCTTTAGCCAGCGTCATGCCGGGCTCACCGGGAATAAGATTTGATATACGGTTAACAAAACCATACGGGTGGCCCAATACCCGGCCAACATCGCGGATAACCGCTTTGGCAGCCATGGTACCAAAGGTGATGATTTGCGATACTGCGTCACGGCCATAGATTTCGGCTACGTGGTCGATGACCTCATCTCGGCGGTCCATACAAAAGTCGATATCAAAATCGGGCATCGAGACACGTTCGGGGTTGAGGAATCGTTCGAACAGCAGGTCGAATTCTAGTGGATCCAAATCGGTGATCTTAAGGGCATAAGCCACCAATGATCCGGCACCTGATCCCCTGCCCGGCCCAACCGGAATGTTGTTGTCTTTACTCCACTGAATAAACTCCATTACAATCAAGAAGTAACCCGGAAACCCCATTTGGTTGACAACGCCCAGTTCAATTTCCAGTCGCTCATCATACCCCGGACGAATTTCAGCTCGTTTTTCTTCATCGGGGAATAATTCTAATAATCGCTCTTCTAAACCATCTTGAGAGACCTTAACCAAAAAGTCTTCGATATTTAAATCGCCGGTGGGAAAGTTGGGCAAGAAAATTTCGTCCAAGCGTACGGTGACATTACAACGCTTGGCTATCTCGACGGTGTTTTCTAGTGCTTCGGGAATGTCTGAAAACAATTCTTCCATTTCGGCTTCACAGCGCAAATATTGCTTGGCGCTGTACAACTCTGGCCTGCGTGGGTCGCCAAGCACAAAACCATCGTGAATGGCCACACGAATGGTGTGGGCGTCATAATCGCTTTCTTCGAGAAACACCACATCGTTAGTTGCCACCACAGGTATGCCGGTTTGCCCTGACAATTCTACCGCCAAGTGAAGGTAATTTTCTTCTTGCGGGCGTTCGGTGCGAATGAGTTCGAGGAAATAACAGTTGGGAAAATGCTCAAAGTAAAATTGGGTGAGCTTGTTGACCTCTTCAATATTGCCCTTTAACAGTGCTTTGCCGATATCGCCGTCTTTGCCGCCTGACAGAATAATCAGCCCTTCTTTGTGTTCAATCAGCCATTGTCGGTCAATCATCGGTTTGCCTTGAACATGACCGCGCAGATAGGCTTTTGAAATCAACAAGGTGACGTTGGAATAACCTTTGTTGTTTGTTGCCAACAAAACGATACGATACATTTCGTCTTCATTGTCGTCTGATCGCATCCAAAAATCGGTGCCGATGATGGGCTTAATACCGGCCCCGTGCGCGGCACCATAATATTTAACCAGACCACAAAGGTTCATTTGGTCGGTCAAGGCAACGGCGGGCATACCAAGATCGACCAACTTGGCAACGATGGGTGTGACCTTTTTAAGGCCATCACACATCGAAAAATCACTGTGCAAACGCAGGTGGATGAACTTAGGATCGACCATCAGGAGCCCTCAGCGGGTTTATTAAGAGTAGAGCCCTCAGCGGGGTTATTAAGAGTAGAGC
>JABSOG010000176.1 GCA_013216025.1 Algicola sp.
TGTAAAAGTCGGCGTTACAGACCGGCTATCAGACAGAATGATAGTGCTGTTAGTGGGTTTTTGAAAAATAACCCAGCGGTAAGTCAGCGTATTGCCATCGCCATCACTGCTTTGGCTAGCGTCAAGGGTGACCAGTACGCCAGTGTTGACCCTTCTATTTTCTCCGACAACGGCCACCGGCACGCTGTTATTGAGCACAGTAGAGGTCACTACGCTCACTATCTTGGTTTCGCTACTGAGCTGGCCATCACTGACCACCAGGCTGACAACATAAGTCCCATCTAAATCAACGGTAAAAGTCGGCGCGACAGTATCGGCTCCAGACAAAACCGCAGTACTGCCTGAGGGTTTGCTGACAAAACGCCATTGATAAATCAGTGTGTCGTTATTGGCATCAGTGCTGTGGCTGCCGTCTAAGGTAGCCAAAGCACCGGTATTGATGGCTTGATCAGTGCCTGCATCGCCAATCGGTGCGACTTCTATGGCAGTGATGGTGACCGGGTCAATATTACTGTCAAGTTGGCCATCATTAACCACTAGCGTAAACAGGTATTCACCTGAGATATCGGCGGTAAATGTTGGATTGCTCACGGTTGGATCCGACAAAATTGCGTTACTGCCTTGAGGTTTGCTGTTGAAGGTCCAGCGATAAATCAGCGAATGACCATCAACATCAAGGCTTGCACTGCCATCCAATTGCACAAAAGTGGTGCGAGGATGGCTTTGGTCAACACCCGCATTGGCCACCGGCGCAGTATTGATAAATACCGAAGAGGCGGTGTAAGTGACTGTATCGGCTAAACTTTGTTTCTCGCCATCGGTGACAATCAAACTGAAAACATAATCACCATCGATGTCGGCGGTAAAATCGGGTGACACCACCGTATTAACCAACAAAGTGGCGTTACTGCCAGTGGGTTGGGTGTTCAGGGTCCATTGATAACTCAGCGCATCGCCGTTTTCATCCAAGCTGCCACTGCCATCAAGCGATGTGGCGATATTGGTGTTGATAAATCTATCTCCCCCGGCATTGGCAACGGGCGTGGTGTTGGTGGCCTCGATAATAACCGAATCAGTTTCGCTGCCAGTCACGCCGTCTCTTACCACTAATTCAAGTTGATAAGTGCCGACTAGATCAGGGGTAAACTCTGGTTTTTTGGTCGTTTCATTCGATAAAGCCGCATTGCTGCCACTGGGGGCAGATGTCAATGTCCACTTAAAGGTGATGAAATCATCATTGGGATCGTTACTGGCTGAACCGTCGAGTCTCATTTGCACGCCCTTAGGTGCGACAATATCGTCACCGGCATCGGCAATGGGGGCTGTGTTACTGGCAATAATTGTTACTGTATCGGTCTGGCTGTCGACAGTGCCGTCATTGACCACCAGAGAAACCACGTAAATGCCAGTAAGATCAGCAACAAATGTGGTGTTGAGATTACCGCTGGAGGTGAGTGCTGCGCCACTGCCTGAAGGCATTGTAGTCATGCTCCAACGATAGCTTAGGGCGTTGCCATCGCTGTCAACGCTGTTATTGCCGCTGAGTAACACCGTGGTGCTTTTGGCAATAGACTGATCGACGCCTGCACTGGCCACTGGTGCTGTATTGGCCGCAGGTGGGGGAGGTGGCGTGGAGTCATCACCCCCGCCACCACAGCCAACGAGCATAAGCGACGCGATAAAGCTCAATAATGTGAGGGTTTTGCGATTGAACACCATTTATTCTCCAAGTCGGCGGAGGTTTATCCCCGCTTTGTTCTTTAACCATACCTCATACAGCATAAAATATGCCAGTAAGTAGCTTTCTTTAATGTTTTGTGTCAGTGAGAAATGTGGAGGCAATCGTCGTAGTGGATCGCTCTTAAGGAAACCTGCGACACTATATGACAATACCGGCAACCTCAAATAGGGCTATATGGTCACAGAACATTTTGTTACAGTGACAACAGCTAAGGAAAAAAGGATAAAGGAAAGATGATGTGGAAGCTTAAAACAGCCTTGATGCCAATGGTGTTAATGTTAATGACATTGCTGTCAGTCGGCTGTGCAACTAAGTTAAAGTCAGTCACAAATGGTGCTCAAATCAACCCGGCAAAAAACGAAGGTTTCTTGCTGCTCAATGTCGCCACTAATACCGACATATACAAAATCCGCATATCGGGCAGAAAATACTTCGAGTTGACCAAAGGAGACCTTCGGGTGGGCAGTAATTACATGCTGTTGCCAATGGCCCCAGGAGATTATCGTTTGTCTCGTGTCATAATCGAAACTTACAAGGGTAGAGGTTATGTCAATTTGGACGAGTCGTTGTGGCAATTTACCATCAGGCCCGGCAGTATCGGTTATATCGGACATATGGAAATTGAAACGTCATTCTGGAAGACTACAGGCAAATATAAAATGATCAATCGCTCGACCAAGGCTTTGGAATACCTGCAAGACACTCATCTACAGCTCTTGAAGAAGCATGGGGTTCGATACAGGGGACCGGGAAAAGACGATTTCTTTGAGGTGGTCGGGGTTGCGCGGCCTCAAATAATCATCACTCAAAAGGGCCAGCAGCAATGAACCCTTTGTTTTTAAAATCATTGGTGTTGTTGCTATTGATACAGTCGCTGCTATTACCACAAAGTGGTTGTGCTGAGCCTGTGCCCGGAAAACTGTTGTTTGCTCCGGCCTATACCCAAACGGTCAAACTCAGTCCTAATACCCGTTACGTTATGGGGGAGTATTATACCGATAACGGCATGAAACTGATTTTGAAAGACATCAACAGCGGTAAAAACCATGAAATATTTCGGCTGTCTGCGCAAGCCGGCAGGCGCAGTAATTTTCAGTGGGTAGACAACGATACCATACTGGTCGATTTTAAAGGTAAAAGTCAATATCGGGCGTTTATTGATATTGACATCAAAGGTAAAACCTTCGAATCTACAGTTCGCACCATTAAGGTCAAAGGGGAGTTCGTTGATGTGCTTGAGCGCGTTCAGAATACCGTGCTGTTTTCAACCATAGAAGGGCGGATATTGAAAGAAAACGTGCTCTATACTGTTACCACCGATCAATTGGTCAACAATCAACTGTTTGATGCCAGCCCTTATGGTGAGCCGCTTGATGATGCCATTGTTTATATATCAGAGCCTGAAAACAACCGTATTTTGGCGATAACACTCGATGGTGAAACCGCCGTGATTTGGTATCGCCAAGGTAACAAAAAAAACTGGTACCGGGTGGGTGAAATTAATATTCGCCAGCACGAGTTTACCCCTGTTGGTTTGCTTGACAGTCACACACTTGCGGTACTCAGCAGCGAAAAATCAGACAATGTCGCGTTAGTCGAATTTAACCTAAAAACCCAGTCTTATGGTAAAATTTTATATCAACATCAAGGCAGTGATTTGACCACTGCCCGCTTGAGCAAAGGCACAGAATCCATTGATTATGTGCGCTACTTTGAGCAGGGGCGATTGATCACCCGATTTTTTTCTGAGCAGGACAAACGTCTCGAACAACAAATTCAACGTACTTTTGTCGGTAAACAATTTTTGATTGTTGACCAAAAGCGCGGCTTTGACGCCAAGCTGGTTTTTGTTTTTTCTGCCGACGATCCGGGTCGATATTATCTGTACGATTTCCCTCATCTCAAACAGCCCAAACCGCTGTTATTGGGCAAAGTTTCACGCCAGCTTGATGATCATCAACTCTCTGGTGCCCAGACTTTTACTGTGCAAACCGATGAGCATACTCAAGTTGAAGCCCTGTTGACCCTACCCACTCAAAACGCCAACGGGGTATTGATGGTGATGCCCCACGGGGGGCCTGTGGGTGTTCGAGAGATAGATAACTTCGATCCGCAAGTGCAATATCTGGCCAGTCGAGGTTTTGCGGTGCTTAAAGTCAATTTCAGGGGTTCTGCCGGATTTGGTAAAAAGTTTCAAGACAGTGGTGTAGGCCAACTGGGCAAAGGTATTGAGCATGATATTACCGAGGTGGTCAAAAATGTTCGGGCCGAACATGAGTTTAAACAGATGTGTTCTATTGGCACCAGTTACGGCGGATATTCGGCGATGATGCTGGCGATGCTTCACCCGCAGGATTATCAATGCGTGATCTCAATGTTTGGTGTTTATGACTTGCCACAGTTATTCAGTGCTTCTAATCATGAACAGACCCCGGCACAGCAAAAATTAATCAGGGCTGTGCTTGGCGAAAATAACGATGCCCTGCGTTTGGTGTCGCCTTTTTACATGGCACAAAAGCTTAAAGCACCCCTGTTGCTGGTGGCTGGGACCCATGACAATATCGCTTGGTTCGAACAAAGTGACCGGATGCGCTATCGCTTGAAGCAACTGGGCAAAGATTTTGAAACCCTGTTTTATAAAAATACCGGTCATGGTCATGACACTTATTGGGGAGAGCGACATTTGTTCGCCTATATTAACCAGTTTGTTACCGACAGGTTGGGGTTATCCGTTAGCAAGTCCTCATCTGCTGATGCAACACAAATAGCAATGGATGAAGCGTTGTTGCTGGCCGATGGTCATGAGTTTAATAAATTGGTCGGTAGCAGCAAAGATAAAGCATTGCAGCATTATAGACGCGCCGCAGAGCTTGGTGAGTCGCGTTCAATGTTCAACGTCGGCCATTTTTATCAAATTGGCGAGGTGGTCGACAAGGACATGAAACAAGCCCGAAAGTGGTATCAAAAGGCTGCTGATGCAGGTTTCGCCGATGCCAGCTTTCGTTTGGGCGGATTGTATTTGGCTGGAACGCTGGGTGAGGTTAACCCACAAAAAGCGATAAAGTTCTTTCAAGAGGCTAAAAATAATGGTCATGAGACAGCGTTTTTAGAGATCGCCAAAGCCCAATGCACTGGCGTTGGCATAAAGCGCGATATTGCCGCGTGCGTGAGTACGTTAACTGACGAAAACATCGTCGAAAAAGGGATGAGGGTACGCCGGGGTGAGATCATTCGCGAGGTTTTACGGCGCCTGAATTTATCCCCAGAAAAAGTGAACAAGTTAAAGGCATCGCTCAAGGCTGACCTGCTACCGCCCACCGAACGCAAGGTGCCCAAGAAGCGCTATGATTCGTCCTATCCCGGGACAACATTGCCGGGCAATTGGTACTAATTCAGACCGGGCTTGCTGTTAACCAAACAATCGGCTAAATTAGGCGCTGAATCGTCGTAAAATCCGTTTATAAACCACAGCTCAACAGCAGGAAACCGTCCTTTGCCAGTATCAGTCAAGCATTTGTTTGTAGTAGTGGTGGTATTAGTCACTCTTTTACCTTATTCACTGGTCGCTGATCTTTTATCCGTCCCTTTCATTTCTGTCGCCCCCAAGGCATTGATACTGTTGCAAGTCATGAGCATCGGTTTTTTGCTGTTTTGTTATGTCAAAACCACCGCCCGCTCACTCAAATTGTTCTGGCAGTATCTAGCGTTTGCGGTGCTTGGGGTGTGGGCCAGTCGTTTTTTACCCGGTGACGATGGTGCCTTGGCGCAGCAGTTATCGCGAGATTTTGCCACCTTGTTTGTGTTTTTCTTTGTGCTGCTGGCGATAGAAACCAACCCTCATCTTAGCGACTTGCCCCATAAAAAATACATTAGCGGCAGTGTTCCGGCTATTTTCTTTACCGTCATTTGTTTTTGTTATTTTGTGTTATTACCTGCCGAATTTTCTGAGCAGGTTTACCAAACTGGCAAACCGACCTTATTGTTTTCGTTGCTGATTTGCGCTTTGATATTGGTGCGTTTGATTATTTGTTTATTGCGGTGCCGCCAACGTTTTTGGGTTTATATCTTTGGTTCTATCAGCTTGTCTGCTGCGGCCATGTTTGCCAAACTGGCGATTGAGTTTTATCAAGGCAACACGGTATCTTCAGCCGAGCCACCTGATTACTGGGTTACCTTGGTATCAATGCTGCCTTATGGCTTTTTAACCCTAGCCGCCTTTGCCAGCCTTAATATGGCCGAGCAACCCAAACCGATTGAAAGACCCAGCGATCCAGAACGTTATATCATGGTACTGATGTTGGTGTTGACCAGCATTCACTTGTATGGCCATGAGCAAGACGTTTTTTATGCCATAGAGTCGAGTTTGCAATCGGCAGTGGTGATCTTGTGGCTGATTATGGGGGTGGCAGTCTTACTGAGCCTGTCGTATCGGCGCAAAAAACTGTTGGCCCGACTCGATGCCAGATTAATCGATGGTGCGGCAAAGACCGAAGCGTTGACCACAGACAAAAAACAACTGACCCACTCGTTAATCAACAGTGAAGACAAAGCCATTGTCAACGTCTCGAACAATGCCATTTTAACAACCGCAACCGATGGCAAAATACTGTCGGCTAACCCGGCAGCGGTGCAGATGTTTCAATACCTAGAGCACGAAATGGTCGACAACAACGTCAGCAACTTGTTTTCAGATAAAGATGAAATGCACCTGTTTTTTGATTTTCAAAGTAATGTTTATTCGTTGCAGCGCAAAGAAAAAGGCATATCAATTGAGTGTCTTTCGTTGCGTTCAGATGGTACTGAGTTTCCGGCTCAGGCTGAGTTACAATGGGCCGAGCGAGTCGACAACCCGTTGATCGTGATCACCTTTATCAACCTCACGGCGCGTAAGCTGGCCGAAAAGCAAACACTCGAACTCAAAGACAAGTTTATTGCCAATATCTCTCACGAATTCAGAACCCCGCTGACCATCATCAATGGTATTCTCGACCGTTATCTAGCCAAGACCAGCCATGAAGACGAGATACAAGATCTTAGTACAGCCAAGCGCAACGGTTTACGACTGGTGCGCATGGTCGAACAGCTGTTAGAACTGTCGCGCTTAAGCGATAACCCAACGCTGGTGTTGAGTCATTTTAAGCTTGATACCTTGATGGCAATGCCGGTGGATTCGTTCAGCCGCTTGTCAGCCCATCACCAGCTGACATTTTCCAGTGACATTCCGCCAGACCTATGGATTGAGTGTGATGCTCAGGGCTTTGAAAAAATCATTTTTAACCTGATCTCCAACGCCGTTAAATATACCCCGGCAGGGGGCGACATCAAGGTTATTGCTTATGCCGAAAAAGACACGGTGATTTTGGATGTTATCGACTCGGGTATTGGCATCACCAAAGATTCACAAGAGAAGATATTTGAACGTTTTCAACGTGCCGACGATGTACTCAACCAAAACACCTTTGGTGTGGGCATTGGTTTGTCGCTGGTCAATGAGCTGGTCAGAACCCACGGTTGGCGCATCAGCCTAGTCAGTGAACATGGTGTGGGCAGTAAATTCAGTGTATCAATTCCGCTGGCTACCCCACAGGCGCAAGAAGCGCAATTGCCCGAAGGGCTGACAGAACACGAAGTATCGTCGGTGCTAGTAGAGCAGCGTTCGGTGACCAGCACTCAATCGACTCATTCTCAGCAGGTAGTGTTGGTGATTGAAGATAACCTCGATATGCAAAGCCACATCAAACAAGTGATTGAGCAGCAACATCACTGTATTTTGGCTGGCAACGGCGAGTTAGGGGTAGAACTGGCCAAAGAATACGTGCCCGATTTGATTGTCAGCGATTTAATGTTGCCGGGTATCGATGGTTTTGAAGTGTTGCGTCAGGTTAAAAAACATGAGGTTACCTCCCACATACCGGTGATCTTGTTAACTGCTCGTTCAGACTTAGACAGCCGTCTTG
Source organism: Algicola sp. (assembly GCA_013216025.1). Taxonomy (GTDB): domain Bacteria; phylum Pseudomonadota; class Gammaproteobacteria; order Enterobacterales; family Alteromonadaceae; genus JABSOG01. The sequence continues at coordinate 7,699 of JABSOG010000176.1, forward strand.
AAGGGTTAAACCTTAATGCCGACGAATACCTCAGTAAACCCTTTAACCAGGCTGAATTGCTGACCCGTATTCAAAACCTGATTGACAATCGCAAGCAGCTGCAAAGTTCTTTCATGAGAAAACATGAAGACAAAGCCAAGGTCGAGCGCAAAAAAGACTCGCAAGATAAGGTCGCCAAACTCACCTCAGACGATAGCGAAACCGAGTCGTTGGACGAAAAGTTTTTGGCCAAACTCGAAGCGCTGGTGGCCGAGTGTTACACCGATCCTGAGCTCGATATTTTTCAAATGTCAGAGAAGTTGGCGATGAGTGAACGCCAGCTACAACGTAAAATCAAAGTGTTGCTGGGCACCAACCCCAACAACTTTATCCGCGAATTCCGGCTTAAAAAGGCCAAAGAAATGCTCAAAAGCGGCACTCAAATCGGCATTGTCGCTTTTGATGTCGGTTTCTCATCACAAACCTACTTTGGCCGTTGTTTTAAAGAGGCTTTTGGTTGCACGCCCAAGCAATATCAGACTAAGTGCAAGGCTGAGTCGTAGGAGCGAGCTCGGCAATTGCGTCCTGCATTGCTCTAATGGGCTACATCCGTGTAGCAATCCAGCTCGCGATAAATGGCGCAGCCATTTCTAATAGTTTGTTAACCCCCGTATATTTTTGGCTATGGCCAAAATCGCGAGCTGGAGCTCGCTCCTACGGTCACAGGTCAATTTATGCAATCAAAGAATATTATCCGCACGATCATCATTACCAGCGTTTTTCTGGTCGTCTATTTCGTCATTGATACACCATCTAATGACGAATCTGCCGTCGAGCAATCCCATCAAACCAAAAACGAAATCGAACCAAAACCCGCTGCCAAAGATGAGTTAGTACTAACCAACCCTGCTAACAACCCACCAAAGACAAAAAGTGACTCGGCACAAGAACAGTCACCTTCACAAAAAGACGTCAATACAACTGCAGCAAAGTCAAAACTTCTCTTAAAAACCGATACTGCCGAGCAACGTTGGACGCCCTATATCGACAAAACATCTGAACATTATGAAAAGCTGATGGCATTGGAGAAGGAGGCCTCAGGGCCGTTTGTGATAGGTGATATTGGATATTTCAAGGTCTTAAGTGGCGATGAGTATGTGTTTTTTGAAGCCAGCGAGAAAACAGTAGAACAGACAAAAGATCCATTCACCGTTTATAACCGCCATCTTGACGATTTAAATAACTTGGAGGAATATGGCGATTGGTCGGCAGAATCTGAGCAGAGGGTCAGAAACCTGTTCTTGCAATACTATCGCGGCGGCAGTTACGATATAACCGCAATGCAATGCCGTGAAAAAACCTGTTTGCTTGAGTTTTCGTTTACACAATATATGGATGGCGTGGTTAAATTCCTAAATACCCTGCACGATAATTATGCCGCCTGTCGATGTGTTCTTTTAGAAACCGCATGGCCAGAAGAACGTCTGGCCATTATCAAGATAATCTTCAGGGATTAACACCAGCCCATCAGCTCGGCTTAATGGTGATCATGCTCCCCAGCTTAGCCAAGTCTTTAACCTTCAGCGCCTCAAGATAGTCAAACGGCTGTGTCTTGGGCGAATATAACCCCAACCATTGCATCGACTCATCTTTACTGACGTGATTGAGGCCATACTCGGTCAATACACTGACCTGATCCCACGATAATGCCATCGGTTGCTCAAAATTGAACGGGTAGAACGAATAGGCCATGTCGACTCGGGTATTGACGTCGAAAATATGGCTGAAACGGCTCGACAGGCGGCTGGCCATTTCGCGGGCGTTTTGTTCTTTTTCATACCCTATCACCGCAAAGGTATCGTCTGACCAGCGGATCACTAAATCGTCGTCGTTGCGACTGTACAGCAACAGGTCGGTGAGGTTGACCAATTGGCTATTGCTGACTTTACTGACATCGTTGATTCTGACCATAAATAAGTACAGCCGTGGCAGTATGTTGCGCTGTACTGGCAATATATTTAGGTGAATTTGCGACATCAAACGGGTCGCCTGTTCGATGTAGATATCGAGGTAACGGCGACTTCTGACGCCCGTTAACTTATCAGTGGTGGCCGCATTTTCCAATTTTACGTTGGCGTGTTCGAGTTCGACGTTTTTGAGCTGGAATTCTTTGGTTTGCTCTTCGACCTGTTGTTTGAGCATGATTTTTTGCTGCTGCTCATTTTGGAACTTTCGGTTAACCACTTTAGAATAAGTCAGCAAAGCTGTCGCTGTGAGAATGGTATACAGTAAATATGCCCACCAAGTGGCCCAAGGGGCGGGTTCTATGATGACTTCCATCATTAGCCCTTGGTCAGACCAAACATTGTCGCTGTTGGCTGCTTTAACTTCAAACTGATAGGTGCCCGAGGGCAGGTTGGTATAAGTCGCCCTTTTTAGTTTGCCTGCGTTAATCCATTCTTGATCAAATCCGTGAAGGCGATATTGATAGTTGGTTGAGATGGGGTCAGCATAATTGAGACCAACGTATTCGAACGAGATCAGTCTGTCGCTGTAATCAAAGGTCAGTGAGTCGATTTTTGAAATCGCTTGGTTAAAACGCATCGGTTCGTTGAGTTTTAAAATATCCGTCATGCGCACTTGCGGGGCGTTCTGGCTGAATTCAAGCTCGGTGGCCTGGATGGTGTTAAAACCTTTGGTAGTGCCAAAAAATAAAGTGTTGTCCATCGAGCGATAAAACGCCCCGAAGTTTATTTCCGGATCCAATAGGCCGTGAGAGGTATTGAAATGTTTGAAAGAGTTGTTCTTTGTCGAATAGCGAGAGATGCCAACGTTGGTCGCAATCCAGATATTGCCGTCTATATCTTGGCTGATGCCAGACACGGTGCGGTTATTCATGCCATCTTCAATGTCCAGGTGGGAAAAGGAAAAGTTGCCCTTTTGCTGGTCTTCATAGCTGAGTTTATTCAGGCCAAAACCGCGGGTACCAACCCACAGGTTGTTGTCGTCGTCTTGAAACATGACCCAGGCAATATCGTGGCTCAGGCTGTCTGGTTTGGCATCATCATGGGACAGATGCAAAAAGGTTTTGGTGGCAGGGTCGAAGCGGTTGATGCCTGCACCATAGGTTGCCAGCCACAAATACCCCTGATGGTCTTGCATGACTTGCAAAATGTTGTTGGTGCTTGGTCCATTTTTGCTGGCCGGTTCGGTTGCGAGAAAGCGGGTAAATGAACCATTTTTGTTAAGGCGGTTGATGCCTTTGTGAAACGTCGATATCCAGATACTACCGTGGGTGCCCCGGATAATGCTGGTAATGGAATTGGCTGAAATCGAATCCGGGTCATTGGGATCGTTTTTGTTGGCGGTGATTTTGCCACTGGTCAGGTCGACCTGATACATACCAGACGCACGCGTGCCAATCCACAACACGTCTTTTTCTGCCAGTATTGAGGTGATGCTCAAGTCTTTGAAATAATCGCTTTGTGGCATTCGTTCGATGGTACTGTCTGATTGGTTCAGACGATAAAAACCGTCGCCATATGAGGTGAAATAAACCTGATTGTCAACGGCCTGGCTGAACGCTGTGATGTGACTATCGGCCATTTGTGGATATTTTTGCGGAGAATATTGGTCAAAAGTTGTCACGTTTGGGTTCCATGTATTGACCCCACCAAAGGTGCCGAGCCACATGATTTTTTGGCTGTCTTCAAAAATCGTCAGCACGACATTGTTGGCCAGGCTGTTCGGATCGGTGGCAGAGTGAACATAGCGGTAAAACTTGTCTTCAAGCGGATTGTAAATTGATAACCCTTTGTCGGTGGCAATCCACAAGAGGTTATTGTCGTCCTGATAGATTTTCGAAATGGTGTTGCTTGGGAGCGAATTGGGGTCGTCCTTGTCAAACTGATAATGGCTGAAATCGTCACTGATATGGTCGAACTTAAGCAATCCTCCGCCTGTGGTGCCAATCCAAATGTCACCGTTTTTGGCCATAAACAAGGTTTTGACGTGTTTGGTACTAGGGTTGTCAATGTTTTGTTGAATTGGTTTAACGGTTTTGATAAAGCTGCCTTGCAGGTCAAATTCTGAGACGCCGTCGTGGGTAGCAGCCCAAATTGTGCCGGTGGCGCTTTGTACCAACGCTTTGACGGTGTTGTGTGACAGCGTCCTGATGTTGTCTGTACTGTGCATAATATGCTTGACTGTCCAGAGTTTCTGGTCACGAAACAAAATGTTGAGACCGTTTTCAGTGGCTATCCAGATATTGCCGTTACTGTCTTCGAGCAATGCGTTAATATTGTCATCACTGAGTGCCAGTGCGGTTGTGGTAGAGGTGATCCGCTGAAAACTCCGGTGTCCGGGGTCAAAAAGATTCAAACCGGCCGGGGTGCCCGCCCAGATTTTACCTGAACGGTCTACCAGTAATGTCCTGACATCACTTGAACTGAGAGTGCTCTCATCGGCGCTGTCATGAACAAAACTCTCAAGCGCGTATCCGTCATAACGAACCAACCCATTTTGAGTACCAAACCACATAAAACCGTCGTTGTCCTGGGCCATGGTAAAAATACCTTGATAAGAC
>JABSOG010000177.1 GCA_013216025.1 Algicola sp.
AGTACACAAGGTCGGGTATCGCTAGAATTACAACTGGGTATATTGTGAACAGCGGTCTTCTGCGTTGTTCAACTCAGTCTGAATTAGCAAGATCAAGGATGAATCAAAAAGTGCAAGGAGCAACCCATGCTACAATCCCCAAAAATAAAACAGAAAAACGCCATTGGTTCGCCGTTTAGAACGGCTATCAACATCGTTCTGCCAGCTATGCGACAAATCAGCAAAACGACACTTGACGCCCTCCTCCTCCCTTTCTGCCCCTCCCTTTCACTATACGTATCGCATTAACAGTTTCTTTATATGACTGACCATTTTGTTGCCAGCCAAATGAGGGGTTCTGACTTATAAAACCGTTCTTTAGATATGAAGTAACGGAATTAATCTAAATTGAGTTGGAGAAATATGAGAGACTTACCATTCGCACCGGAATCTAAAATTGCAATTGTTGGTGCGGGACCCGCTGGTATTCATATGTCATACGAGTTAAAAAAAAGAGGATTCAAAAACGTCGTCATCTACGAAAAATCAGCAAGAGTCGGTGGTAAAACCTATTCACAGATTCGAGATGGCGTAAACCACGAGTTGGGCACTACAGGATTTGCTATGGCAAAAGAATCTCCATTGGAACGTCTAATTTTCGATGTTTTTCCAAATCCAGATAAATATACTTATAAAATCGATAATATGGCGCTAAGCAAAAACGCCCTAATTAAAAGAACAAAACGGACACGTAAATTTGGAACAATAATTAAAACACTTAAGGTTTTGTTTTATAGACAAAAGTTTAATCGAATCTATGCTGACTTAGTCAAAAAAGGCTATCCATTTAATATTGATAAGGATGACAAAGACACCTTGAATTTGTTGAGTATTTCAATGAAATCTTTTTTACTTTCTCATAACTTGGATTTAATTTATCGAAGTTTGAAAAGTCGATTTACGGCTTATGGATATGGAAAGATGGAAAGTATCCCGGCTTTTTATGGACTCATGCTAATGAAAGAAAATTACTTATCAAAAACGAATTATAGAATATTTAAAAAGGGTAATGATTTTCTTTGGCGCGAAACTATCGCAAAGTTTGATCTTGATGTCGAGTTAGGGGCAACTATTAGTGGCATTGATTATTCCAAGTATGAACAGCACAAAAAAGTCTCTCTAAAAATAGAGAAAAATGGAAATGAAAAATGGGAGGCGTTTGATTTTGCCATTCTAACGACGCCTTATACTTTGTCTCAATTTCTACCATGCTCAGTATCTAGTGTTTTTAAAGATGCTCATAGTATTAAGTATATTGCATCATTAGTAGAAATGGGGAAGAGAGATAATTCTGAAAGTTTCTATACAGGAGAGTTCCCTGCCGCGTCCATAGATTCATATGATCATGATGTGGTTTTAGCAGCCAATTTCGGCAAAATTAGAGAGGCGTCAACCGATGGCAATAAATCTGACAGTAAAATATTTGTTTGTTTTCAACTAAATGACCAAAAAGAAAGTCAATTGAAACAAAATGAAGTGACTCAAAAATTAGAAAACCAAATAAAAACCTTGTTTGACAGGAAGGCAGGACTGAACCAAGTGTTCAAATCTCATACATGGGAAAATTATTGTCCTTCATTCCCAATGAAATCAATAGAAAGTGGCGTCATTCAGCATATCGAAGCAGAACAAGGTAAGCATGGACTCTGGTATACAGGAAGCTGCATGTCAGGAGAACTGGTTTCACTTGTTTTGGATTATAATGATCATTTGTTAAATCGTCTATCGGAATATCATTGTGCAAAAAACACTCATTAATCTTTTCCAAAGTCTTGCACCTTCCTTGCTTGCTAAATTTATTTATGCGTTTATGTCGAAACCCAAAAGACCCACATTTAAAACAGCACAGACAAAGGTTTTACAAAGCGCAGTCCAAACCCAAATAACATACAATGAATTTACTATTGTGCAATATCGGTGGGAAGGAACTAGAGATGAAACAATTTTACTTGTTCATGGTTGGGAAGGACACACTGGCAATTTCGCTAACATTATTCCTGTTTTAACCTCATATGGCTACAATGTGTTGGCATTTGATGCGCCATCTCACGGTAAAAGCTCCGTTGGTAAAACGCATATGTTTGATTATGCACACTTTCTTATTCAGCAATTTGGAAATAGTGCGCCCAATATTGTCATATCCCACTCGCTTGGTAGTGTGACCACTGCAATGACGCTAATGGAGCATTTACAACTGCCAATTGACTTATGGATGATGATAACAACACCTCATACTTTTATGAGTAAATTAGAGCGCACATCAAGTCAGTTTGGACTTAATGTTAATGTGATTAATAAAGTGGCTAAGTTGGTAGAGAGTGACGTTAACAAAGATGTAGAAGAACTAGATATGGTGGCTTATTGCAAAAAGTTTAATCAAGTAAAAAAAGCCGTTATAGTTCATTCTAAGTCAGATAAGGTAATTCCTGTCGAATGGTCAAGAATAGTAAATAAAGCATTTAAGCAGTGCGAATTAATTGAACTCGATAATCTTGGACATTATGGAATATTAAAATCAACCGAATTAACCCATATCATTGAGCAATATTTTAATCATAGACCCTAGGGCCGAATGGCACTAGATTGACAACGCAACTGATTGAAAAATAAGCCTTACGACTTGCCTACACGGACGTAGGTACTTAGGTTTTGCCTGGAGCAAAAAACCTGACGCTGCATAGCGCCCATCCTCGGCTTTGCCATCCTGCGTCGCCCTATCTCCTGCATCCACGCAGTCGTGCCAATTGGCAGATATGGGCACTAACCAGGCAAGCGCATCACAAAAGTGGTGCCAACCCCCAACTGCGAGCTGACAGTCAACTCGCCACCATGTTTTTGCATGATGCCGTAAGATATCGACAAACCAAGGCCGGTGCCTTTGCTTTGCCCTTTGGTGGTGTAAAAAGGTTCAAACAAGCGGTTTTGCGTTTCATCACTCATGCCATTGCCGTTGTCGCGGACAAAAATCTCCACCGCGTCAGCCACTTGGCGACAGCCCACATCCACTTTACCTTGCTCAGTGCTAATCGGTTTACCATAAGTGGGTTGGCCTTTCATTTCGCCGCGCCTTTCGCAGATGGCATCACAGGCATTGACTAATAAATTTATAAACACCTGATTGAGCTGGGCGGGATAACATTGCAGCTGCAAACTGTCGTCAAAATCAACATCAAAATCAATGGTATCGATATACTTGGGTTTCACCAGATTGAGGGTCGATTGTAATTTGTCGCTGATCACAACAATTTGCTGTTCGGCGCTGTCCTGCTGGGTAAATGAGCGTAAATCCTGCACTATCACCTTAACCCGATCAGTGCCGTCGACGATGGTGTCGATGTGTTTATACAAAGGACTCAGCTGCTGGCGAAAACCATCCAATACCGCAGCCTCAGCGTCCTGCCCGGCCAGTTCAAATAAATACGATTCAAACACTTTAAGATCGTTGCCAAGCGCATGGGCACCAAGACCAATAAAGTTGACCGGGTTATTGATCTCGTGGCCGATACCGGCGGTCAAGGTGCCAAGTGATGCCAGTGTTTCAGATTGGGCCAGTTTACGCTGATGTTCCTTTTGTGCCAGTTCTTTTTCGGTGTTGAGCAAATCCTGGTGTTTTCGCTCCAGATCTTCGGTGCGCTCTGCCACTTTTTGTTCGAGGTTGCGGTTAATGTCTTGCAGTTTAAGATGGGTTTGAACCCGCGCCAGCAGTTCGTGTTTGGCCACCGGTTTAGTGAGGTAGTCGTTGCCACCCATGGCAAAGCTCTGCACCAAATCGCCCACCTGATTTTTGGCGGTGAGAAATATCACCGGCAAGTCGCTCATGCTGAAAGTTTCGCGCAGCTGTCGACACACTTCATAACCCGACACGCAGGGCATCATGATATCAAGCAATACCAAATCAAACGGGCCCTCGTCACGGATAATGGCCAGTGCCTGCTCGCCGCCGGTGGCTTCAACCAACTGGTAGTTTTGCAGCGACAACAGGTTACTCACCACTTGACGGTTAATCGGCTCATCATCCACCAGCAAAATCCGCACCGCCTGACCATTTTGTGACGCTGCTTCACCAGACACAGGCAGGGCCTGCTCTGCCACTTGTTCCAGTTTGTGCAAGCGCGAGAGGGTTTGCTGATTGATAGAATTCTCTGCGCTGAGTGTGGCCCCTTGCAGCTCGCTCTTTAACAGCGTAAAACTAAAGGTTGACCCCTGCCCCGGCTCAGACTCAACCATGATAGTGCCACCATGTAACTCAATCAGCTGTTTGGTCACAGCCAACCCCAATCCGGTGCCACTGCGACCACGGCGGGCTCCTCCTTCAACCTGTTCAAATGATTCGAAAATATGGTCAAACTCGCAGGCATCAATGCCAATACCAGTGTCTTGGATGCTAATAGTCAAGCTTTGGTCTTTCATCTTTGATGAAGGCACAGCGCTAACGGTGACACTGCCTGCATCGGTAAACTTAATCGCATTGCCCACCAGATTGTGCATGATTTGCATCAAGCGGTTTTCATCGGCATCAACACTGGGCAGGTCTTTGTAGGTGTCATTGATTAGTTTCACCGGTTTTTTACCCAGCAGAGGCCTCGACAACGCCAACACCACCTCAACCAAACTATAAATGTCCACCGGCCCTTTGGTTAAGGCCAAACGATGATTTTTTAACTTGGAAAAATCGAGAATATCATTGACAATATTTTCGAGACGTCTACCACTGGACACCACCATCGCAAGGTTATGGTTAGCACACTCTGGCAAAGGGCCTGCAACACCATCCATCAATGATTCTGCCAAGCCAATAATGCCATTGAGTGGGGTCCGCAATTCGTGGGAGGTATTGGCCAAAAACTCGTCTTTGAGTTTATCGATTTCTTTGAGTTGGCGATTCAATATTTGTTGATCCCGCACCTTTTGCAAATGTTTGTGCATCCTTTGTCGCTGGGCACGAAAAACATTGGCAACACCCATAACGATAATCAAAATAATCGCCAGCGAATAAAGCAAATAGGCCCACCAGGTTTTCCACGGCGGTGGCAATACGTTGATGTCCAATGATTTACCCTGTTCATTCCAATAGCCGTGGTGGTTGGTGGCTTTAACCCGTAACGTGTAATGACCGTCTGGCAGGTTGGTGTAAGTGGCCCGCCGGTTTTTGGCATCAGCATAAATCCAGTCGTCGTCTTGCCCTTCAAGCTTATAGGCATAGCGATTTTTCATCGGGTTGGCGAAATGTAATGCGGCAAACTCAAAGGTGATCAAGTTCTGCCGATGGCTTAAGGTTAACCGCTTCATGTCGTCGATAACCTTGGGCAAGGTAAAATCTTTATCAATACCCTTATCAATGGACACCGCTTGATTGGCCAACAAAAAATCGGTCAATACCACATCCGGCAGTTGTTTGTCGTCAACAATGTGCTCGGGATAAAAACGGTTGAAACCATTGATCCCGCCAAAAAACAGTTCGCCATCATGGCTTTTAAAAAATGCTTTGAAATTAAACTCATTGCTTTGCAGTCCATCATTAACATCATAATTCCTGAAACGTTCAGTAACAGTATCGAACCGGGATAAACCTTTAATGGTGCTTATCCACAACTGTCCACGTTCCCCTGGTACTATCCCAAGGACATAATCATTGGGCAGCCCCTGTTTAGTGCCATAACGGGTAAATTTTTCTGCGTTTAATTCAAATTTGTTTAAACCGCCTTGTGTGCCCACCCATATTATTCCGGCGCTGTCCTGGTTGATGGAATAGACGGTGTTATTACTCAAACTGTCAGGTGATGACGCCTGATGTTGGTATGAAGTAAACGTTTCAGTGCGAAAGTCAAACCGATTGAGGCCACCGCCTCTCGTGCCAATCCACAACCTGCCGTTGGCATCGGAAAAAATCACACTGATCCGATCACTGCGCAGGCTGTTTGGGTCTTGTGGGTTGTGTTTAAAAATTTGAAAGCGCCGGTTTTTTCGGTCAAACCGGGTTAAGCCGTCACTTTGCGAGCCGAACCATAAATCACCATTTACATCCTCGGCTATCGCGAGGATCATACGAGAGAACTGGGTAAACTGGTCATCGGAAAATCGGCTGAATTGCGCTGTTTTATCGTCAAAACGATTGACCCCGCCACCATCGGTAGCCACCCACAAGATGCCATGACTATCTTGAAAAATAGCCGAAACAAAATTGTGACTCAAACTGTTGGGGTCTGCGCTTGAATGAACGAAGTGGTCAAAGGTACGATCGTTTTTGTTGTAACGGTTCAGGCCTTTTTCTGTGCCAACCCAAAGCACACCGCTAGGGCTTTTATATATCGCGCGAACAATGTTATTGCTTAAACTTTTTAAATCGTTCGCTTGATGATTAAAATGGCCAAAACGCTGGGATTGAGCATCGAATTTGCTAATGCCACTATTATCGGTGCCTATCCACATAATCCCCAGTTTGTCTTGGTAGATAGAATCAACCGCCGTATCACTTAGGCTGTGTTTGTCGGCAGGATGATGTTCAAAGTGAACAAATGTGCCTGTAGCGTCATTATATCGGCTCAACCCACCTATACTGGCAGCCCATATCACCCCATCCCGGTCTTTAAACAGGTCTTTAATATAATGATGGTTTAGATTAAAGCGGCTGAATTTGGTTTTTTGCCCTGCTATGTAGCTGTCGTCGCTGTCTAACCGATTTAAACCCCGGTAGGTGCCAACCCATAACTTGCCTTGTGCATCTTCGACCAGCGCGCGAGTACTGCCATAACTGATACTGTTGGGATCATTTGAGTCAGGCCTGTAATGTGTCAATTTAAGCTTTACGTTAGGTTGACCTATTCTTGGCTGGTCTTCGGCATCCAAACGGGCCAGGCTTGCTGACGTGCCTATCCACAAATCGCCTTTGCTGCCATACAATAAGGACCAAACTTTGTTATGGCTCAATCCACCGGCATCATTTTTATTATGGCCAAATTGCTTAAACTGACCGGTTGATGGGTCTAGCAGATTTAACCCGCCACCATAAGTACCAATCCACAGCCGTCCTTGCCCATCTTGTGCCAGCGACAATATAAAGTTGTGACTTATACTGTTGCGATTTTTGCTGTCATGGATAAATTTGTAAAATTGTTCTGTTTCACTGTCATAGCGGTTAAGCCCACTTTGAGTACCAAGCCATAATGTTCCAAGGGCATCGACAAACAACACCGAAATATTGTTTCCTGATATAGAACCCGAGTCTTGGGCGTCGTGGCGAAACACCTTAAAAGTATAACCATCATAACGGTTAAGCCCATCCTGGGTAGCAAACCAAAGAAATCCTTTATGATCTTGAACGATGCTTGAAATCGTATTTTGCGACAGACCATCTTCTATGGTCAAATGAGAAAAGTGGACACTTGGACCGGATGCACTAGCAACAAAAACACAATGGAACAATAACAAGGTGAATAAAAGTCTATTTTTCATATACTTTTGCAAGTTTTTAATTTGTATCGCCAAGTATAGATCAACTTTTTGCTGACCAATGGCGTTCTGGCGTTATAATTACCCAAATATCACACAATCTCTGTTACTTTAATAGACTTAAAACCTTTGATGGTAAATTTATCTAGATGCCTGTCTGAGAATAGCTCCTGCGTTGCCCAAATTACCTACATATATCCATGTAGTCATATTCAACTGATAAAAGCGCGGAAAATGGCAGAATCACGTAAAAGAAGCGAGGAACGCAGCTTTTTTACCGATGAAGTGGAGCCAATGATGGCAACAGGGAGTGTACCACGGACGTTCAAATCACCACAGGCTCAAACTTACATCCATGTAAGCCCGTCTTGTCGCCCGTCCGGGGCTCCACTTCGGGTTGACTAAACCTGTTAATTTACCTTGGGTATGAAGTTTTCAAGCAAAATTAGTGATGATTTAATACCCATTTCTGTGACACTAAGTTGTTCAATTCCTAATGCTCCAGCGTTAGAATTGGGATTCAGTATAAAAGTCTTCGTATCAAAATTATAATCAGTTGCATCTTCAAAGGTATCGCCGTCCTTTTTAGAAAAAGCGGCTCTTGACCAGAGATCAGACCTCAATTGCCCGATACCTTGAGTATTTTTAAGATACTCAATGAACTGATCGGCGTTTGTCACTGTATCCTCTCCTAACTGGTAATGGCTACTGTATAAATTATTAGATACTTTTACCGTTCCGAGGGTTTTAGTCGATTCCCATTCCCAATTCCACGGCTGATTTTGTAGCGGTTTATTTATTACGGTGAAGAGTTTTTCTTTAATTAAACCGCCTCTATCTCCTTGTTGATAAGTATCTTTTATGGCGCTGACATTGCTCACAACGAGTCCTGTTACAAAAAGTTGTCCGTCACTTTTGCCTTCAATTGAGTTGTACAGAAAATTTCGACTGACGGTACTTCGATTGGACCACGGTCCTCCGTGAATTTTCAAGTAATAACCAATAACACCTCGCCCACGGGAATCCATATTAATAATATAATTATTGATCACCTCACTCTGCCCAGAAAATACGATACCACCTGCATTGGCTAAGTTAGATAGAATGTTATGGTTGAATTTCGACCCCAATTGCACATTGTCGGCTCGTAATGCAGTACTGGCTTCAGGATTCGAAATATCATGAATATAATTATGATGAACATTTATGTCACCATTAGAGGTGTGAACGTATACCGCATTTGAATCACCTAAGTCACTGGTTACGGCATATATTTCATTGTATGCAATTTCAATGTTATCAGTGAAAATGTAATTTAGGAACTCATAACTTTTCAGTATTTGTCCGGCTTCAACTTTGGTTTTATGTGTGCTGCTCAGTTCATCTAACCGCACAGCACGATATTCTGGGGTATAGTCCGTAGCCCCAGTCGCTATGTTTTCTTGCTTAACGTCCACCCAAAAACGTAAGCCAACAATTGAAATCGCATTGAACGGCGTATGATGTATTTTATTATACATAACCCGAGTGCCTTCTGTTTGTCCGAGAACAACGGCTTGTCCCATTTTATTTAGCTGCCCAACATGGTGAATTTCGTTGTTCGCGATTAAATTATGCTTGTTTACGTTGGTTGTGCCTGGTCCATAACCCAAAACTACAATAGCGGTATTGCCGATATCGTGAATTTCACTGTTGATGATACTAATATTTTGGCTGTATTGATCGAGGCGAATGCCGTTGTCTCCGGAGTTATAAATCTCGATTGCATCGACGGTACAATTTTTTGCCCCATTAAATCTTAAAATGGCGTTGTCTTTATTGTAAATCGCAAATGATGAATGACTTACAGCATCGTCTATCTCTTGATACCCTCGTCCACCACGGGTAAATTTCAAGTTTTTAAAATGAATGTTTTCTACTGCTTGGTAATCGCTGTCGCCACTATATTCATTGCCCACTCTAATAAATTCAGTCAATATTGGCGTGCTGATGACATTATCGCCCGGCTTTAAACCGTCATTCGGCCAATAATATAATCTATTGTTTCTATCATCCAGCGCCCATTGACCTTTAGCTAAATGTTCTAATGAATTGAGCAAAGCCACAGAATCTTGTGGGTGGATCACACTTTGTGTCAGTCCTGAATCAAAATATCGTTCAGGAATAATAAGGCTAACTCTGTCGATTTTTTCCTTGTTTACATCTTGATTGTTTAGCCTAAAAAACTTTTGTGCCGGTGTAGGAATCGAGAGGTCATCAACCGCTACATTTCGACTTATCGTGTTTATTTTTACTATTGAGTGCATCCACTTTTGTCGGGGATAGATTGCTAATTCTAAGTCATTTTTGAGGGAGCCATTGTCATTAAACATACTGTCTTTAAGAACACTATTATCGTTTAAGTATAATTCTTGTTTGAATTTTGTGGCCCACATATCTCTATCCTTAGGGATATCTTCAAAAGTAGTTTGAATATTTACCGGTAATACTGGCGCAAAAGATTTAGACGATATAGCCAATCGGTTGTCACCACGGTGTAAAATTCTTTTCATCTGAAAACCATCTGGCAGTTGCGCGACATAAACATTACCAATGGCATTTTCTACATAAAATCGATCAAAGTTAATGTCGGAATTGTCAACTTTGGTCCAATCTTTGAGTTGATAGTCAGACGATATTATAGGCTTGTTTTGGGGATCAGCCGCTTCATAAATGACGTGCTGGTCATTACCAGTACCATTATCATTACGACCACTGTCACTTTTGTCTAAGATCAGCGTTCTATTTAGATAATGCATGCCCGATGCGAGCTTGACATGAATATTTCCTACTATCTCGTCACTTTTCAACAACTTTCTTACCACGCATTGTGCTCGATGCAGAGTTTTAAGTGCATGTTGTTCGCCATCATAGTCAGCAATATTATCGGATCCTTTCTCGCCGTCCACAAAAACAGTTGTGCTTCCTTCTTTCGAGAACTTGCTAATGTCGATGTTAAGGCCCATACAGTGTTCGGTATTATCGGCTTGCACTGTACCACTTGAAATCACAATGCCAATAAATACCAAAGCGTATTTCAAAGGATCAAGGATTTTGTCGGGAATGTTCCTTCTTATTTTTTTTAGTGAATGTTTGGTGTTGATCAAAGATTTGAAACGTTGAGATATATTCATGTAAGTCCTCGATTATTTTGTAGAGAAATTTGAATGTCTTTTTTTTGGAACTGAGTGAATTTGTAATTGATAAATGGATCCTATTGCCGTCTATCTGCTCGCTTTTTATTACACATTGCTTACACATTGCTTACACATTGATTACACATTCTGTTCAAAATTCTCTTTTTTGTAAAATGACTTAAATTTATAAACGTTTATAACTTATATGCATACCTTAGGTTAGGGCTCCTCTTTGGGCCTATTGGGTTAACAACGTCAGTTATTGCCATCGATGTTAACATCCGCAAATCTCAAAAGGGCCCTTGATTTATTTTATGTGCATTAGTCCGCTATCGCTCTATAAAGTTCGGCTATAACAGCGTAGGATCAAAGTAATTTAGATAAAAACTTAGGTTTGCACTTCAGGTGCACTAACATAAAAAATATGCAACTAACCGCAAAATCATCACTGACTAACGCTTTACTTATTTCTATTTGTACGCCTGAGTTTAAAGGTGATGAGGCAACAGAGTCACTTGCAGAGCTTTCTCGTTTAGTGACTACTTTAGGGTTTAAAGTGGTCGGCTCCCAGTCGCAAAAGCAGAGTTCGACTAAAAGAGTTAACGTACTGGGTTTAGGAAAACTGGCGGAAATAGCGCATCTCACGGGTAACAAGGGTTTAGTTGAAGAGGGAGAAAAGGACGAGGACTTACCTGAAGAAAAAGCTGAAGAAATAGCTGATGAAGCAAGATTTGCTGATATTCAGTCAGACAATTTACCGTTTGGCTGTGCTGATGTCGTTGTATTTGATTGCGATTTAAGCCCATCTCAGCTGCGTAATGTCGAGAATAAATTGGGCGTAGAGGTGTTTGACCGTACCGGCATTATTATTGAAATATTTAGTCGTCATGCCCGTACCAAAACAGCGAAATTACAAGTTGAAATTGCTCGCCTTAATTATGTAGCGCCACGACTTCGTGAGTCATCATGTGGTGATAAAGAACGTCAAATGGGTAAAGGTGCTGGCGAAACGACGCTAGAGCTAAACCGTCGAAAAGTTCGCGACCAGTTAGCAGCACTCAAGCGTGAGTTAGTGAGTGTTCAAGATGAAATGAAGGACCGACGTACACAGCGTTCTGAACTTTTTTGCGTTGCTTTGGTTGGTTACACCAATGCGGGTAAGTCATCAATGATGCGAGCGATTACCGGTAGTGATGTGTTAAGTGAAAATAAACTTTTCGCGACGCTTGATACTACGGTACGTGCGTTGCATCCAATGACTCAACCTCGAATATTAGTGTCTGATACAGTCGGTTTTATTAAAAAATTACCTCATGATTTGGTCGCCTCATTCCACTCAACCTTAGCAGAAGCCCATGATGCTTCATTGTTGTTATATGTTGTAGATGCTTCAGATCCTTCTTTTCATGCGCAACTGGATGTGGTGCACGAAGTACTGGAAGAAGTCGGTGTTGAAGAGAGTAAAAAATTACTGGTACTGAATAAATCGGATCTACTGAGCACCGAGCAACAACAAGCACTGATGGAAGAGTTTCCTGATGCGATGATGACATCTACACGTAATCCTGCTGATGTCGATAA
>JABSOG010000178.1 GCA_013216025.1 Algicola sp.
AAACTACGCTATACTCCAGCCAACTCTCCCTAAACGACCCAACCCATGACCATCACCAATAAACTGCGCTTAAGCTTTGCCATTTTCATCGGCTCTTTACTTGTCCCCGCCATTGTCGGCGTCAAAGCCATTTCAGCGATACGCGAACATCAGCAAATCATGCAAGAAATATCTGACCTGTCTTACACCCAAATGAAAATGGCCAGCGCGGTGAGCAGTGTTATCAGCATTCAAAACCTAGCTGCACTAGAAAGACTCGAACTGCATACCTTTGATATTCAGCGCCAATTTTCAGAGCAAATCATCCCTCTTCACCGACTCAAAGATCACTTGTTTAAAGACTACGCCAAAACAGTGATCGAAGATGAAAGCAAGCTAGATGCGTTAAGCAAGCAGCTGTTTAAGACCCGCCGAGCCTTTTTGTCTAGCACCGTTGAGCTACAACAGATTCTGGCCAAACACCATTATGCACCGCCCGAATTTATTGAATTAATCAACATCGCCGACGACAAATCGATTGTGCAATCGCTGGTGCAAATCAACAACTCCAGCAGTTATGCACTGTATAACGGCATGAAAGAAGCTGATGTCAATCATTGGCTGGAGGCCGTCGCCACCCTCAAACAAAAACTGTTGCACAATCCAAAACTCAAAACCCACCTCGCAGACATCAACGAAAAAATGGCCGAACGCCGAGCCTTTATCATCTCAATGGTAGAAACCTCCCGCCGTCATAACCGCTATGGCGAAGAGGAAGATCAACTAGAACAACTTTTTGCCCAAACGGTCGAAGAGAATATCCGGCACGGCCAACACGCTAAGCGCCAATTGGTCGCCAATATAGAAGCGACCGCCGAGCAAACCGTGATTATCAAAGGTGTAGTGATCATATTTATGTTGTTTATCGGGGTATTGATATCGATTTATCTGACCCGCTCCATCACCAACTCCATTGCCAAAATGAAATGGGCCGTTGAACAGGTCGGCACCGGCGATTTAGATTATGTAATGGAAGAACAAGGCAAAAACGAGTTCACCGTGCTGGCGGGTGCGTTCAACCACATGACCTCAGAGATGAAACAAAACAAACTAGAAATGTCGCAATATAACCAAAGACTTGAACAAAAAATCTCGGAGCGCACAGTAGAGCTCAAAGACGCTATAGACAAAGTTGAAAAGAACAACAAAGCACTCGAAAAACTGTCAGCGCAGTTATCGAAATACCTTTCACCGCAATTATTCCAATCAATATTCAGCGGTAAACAAGAAGTCAGATTAGAAACATCACGTAAAAAACTGACGGTATTTTTCTCTGACATCCAAGGTTTTACCCAGTTAACCGATACCATGGACCCAGAAGCCATGACCATGGTGTTAAATGTTTACCTAACCGCCATGACCCAAATAGCAATAGAACACGGTGGCACCATAGACAAGTTTATCGGCGATGCGGTAATGGTATTTTTCGGCGACCCAGAAAGCAAAGGCACCCATGAAGATGCTCAGGCCTGCGTTAATATGGCGTTGGCGATGAAAGACAAAATGGGCGAACTAAAAGCTTATTGGCAAGATCAGGGTTACAAACTACCGTTTCATATTCGCATGGGCATCAACACAGGTTATTGCACCGTGGGCAACTTTGGCGCCGAAGATCGCATGGATTACACCATCATCGGCGGCAACGTAAACCTGGCCAGCCGCCTCGAATCCCACGCCAAACCCGACCAGATATTGATTTCACACACCACCCAGCAGTTAGTGGCAGACAAAGTGGTCAGCAATCCACTTGAAGAGATCATGGTCAAGGGCATTGCCACCCCGATACAAACCCACGAAGTATTACGCCACAGCGACAAACACATTGACGCCACCCACATTCACCGTAAACAGCTAGGGCTGGATATTGATTTGGATTTAAACAAAATTGATAAACGCGAAGCGGTTCAACAGCTTAAAGAAGTGATTGATACTTTGGATAGGAGTGAGGGCTGAAAATAAACTGAGTGTATGGGGACCGAGCCACAGCGTGTTTTGGCAGAGTAATAACTAAAACCGATATAAATAAAGATCACTGCTCAATTCTTCAATCACCGGTATCAACAAACGCTGGTTGTTATCGTCAATATCAAAGGTTGAGCGAGGTTTAATCGCATCAAAAATCTTCCAGCGTTTCACCAACCCACCATCATACAAACGTTTTTGCAGCAAAAACGTATCTTCCCCCTCGTGCGCAAGCAAATACACAAAAGGTGCCACAACCGTCCATTGACGCTCGTCAAAACTGTCCGAATCGCTGAGTTTTAGGATCACTACCTCATTGGTCAGCACATTGTGGCGCAGCAATTCGTTGCCACCTTCTTTGACATACAATACTTCATCTTTGCCACCGGGCAGCAGTTGCGCCACAGCCAATTCACCAATCGATTGCTGGGTGTTGGTTTTGCTGTCGAATATCACCAACTGCCACTGGCCATCAATTTTTTCATTCCAAGCGATGTGCTGTTGGTCCGCCAACCATACCGCAAACTTTTTGTCGGTGTCTGGATCACCCAGTTCGCTGGCGGTATCAGGCGTAGCATTAATGCTGTAAACACTGTATTGATTATTATTGATATGAGAGAGCAACAGTGATATGCCGTTGGGTGCCGATGAATGATCGATGATATTGCCGTTGGTAAAACCGCTGATCATTTGCGCGCTTTGTTCACCTGACGAGGTTAACCACAAATTGACGTTACCCGAGCGGTTAGACACATAACTGACTTGCGGGCCTTTGGGTGAACGTTTTGGTGAATGATTGAATTGGCGATTGGCCGTTATGCGGGTTTTTTCAGTTAACAATTCGCTGTCGAGCTGATATTGCCACACGTTAATGGTACTGGCCCCTTCGGAGGTCATTAGCAGCTTTTCGTCGCTGCTGACATCAAAAAAACGGGTATTGGTTGAGGTCAGTTGCACCGACTCACCCGTTGCGGGTTCAAAATACCACACCCCAGAAGCTTTGGCCGAATTGAGAACGCTGTAATAAATTCGATTGCCCAGCCATTTAATATCAACGATATGATTACTGGTCTTAAACAGGGTTTGAATGGTGCCGTGCCACTGGGCGATGTTAAGCAACCAACTTCTGTCGAGGGTATCATAGGCGGCAAATACCACCTGAGCTTCGTCAGGAGAATAACTCGGTTTGCTGTAACTTTGGCGTTTAGAAGCAGGTGATAGAGTTCTTGTTACTGCCCCATCTGTTACCCGATACTCAACAATTTCAAACAATTGACTGTCTGGATTGATTCGAGAACTTAACAGGTGCTTGCCATCTTTAGACCATTGCAGGGTGATCCAATTATTAATCTCTGCGCCACAGTTAACCACCTTGCGTGAAGTGCGCGAGATCAAATCAATCACATTGATGGTGCAGCCGCTGTTGCTGCCCACCGAAAAATAAGCAACCTCATCACCTTTGGGAGAAACTGCCGGGCTGAATTCATTATCCTGACGAGAATGCACCAACTCACTGGCTTGATTTTTCGACAACCGGCGGATAAACAAATCGCTCGATTGCTGATCAAAACGCGCAAACACCACAAACTGACTGTTTGGGTCCAAACTGGGGGAGCTTTCATTTTGCAACGAAGATTCAAATGGACTGCGCTGCACCAAATGGCCAGTTTGACTGGGTTGTGACCACGTTGACCCAATCAGGTAAGCACTCACAACCACCGCAATACAGGCAATAGCACTGGCAATAAAAGCAAACCAATGTAGCGGTATTTTTACCTTTTTTGCCTTTTTGGCTTCAACATCCATCTCGAATTCAACCACGGTTTCGAATTCAACTTGCGCCACTATGCGATAGCCTTTTTTGGCTACGGTTTCGATATAAAGCGGATGGCGAATGGTGTCGTGCAAATGACTGCGTAAATTGGCTACCACCCTGCTGAGCAACTGATCGGCCCCCGGCTGGTCGCCCCACACGGTGGCGATAATATGCTTGCGCGATACCGTATCAGGGTAGCGGCGAATCAACGCCATCAACACTTCCATTGCCTTAGGTGCCACTTTTTCTTGTTGCTCGTCACGAACCAAGAGGTTGCGATCAGGAAACACTTCAAATGTGCCCATCTTGAAACGGCGTATCAACTGCGGTTCTTCATCCATCGGCGTGTTGGTTAGATTGGTTATGTGCTTCAAATTCTATCAGTTTTTACAGATCCTTGCGCGATTGGATGCTACAGTGCGTTTATTCTACTTTGATTTCACAAAGCCGAACCCATGTCACAGTCACAAGCCATGATCCAAACCCTGAAAAAAGTGATCCGCCAACAGGGCAAAACCTACAAAGATGTCGCGGTTGCGTTGCAACTGTCTGAAGCCAGTGTCAAACGCCTGTTTGCCGAAAAAACCTTTTCGCTAGAACGCTTTGAGCGGGTCTGTGAATTTGTCGGTTTAGAGATCAGCGAATTAATCCTGCTAATGGAAAAACAAGCCGAACTTATCATCAACCTTAACCATGAGCAGGAAAAAGAATTAGTGGCCAATGTGCGGTTATTACTAATGGCCGTGCTGTTGCTCAACCACTGGGAATTCCCCGATATCACTGAAACCTACGTCATCGACGAACTCGAAGGCATCCAGTTAATGGCCAAGCTCGACCGCATGAAGATAATCCAATTGCAGCCAGGCAACCGAGTAAAACGCATGGTCGACCGTAGTTTCAGCTGGCTGCCGAACGGCCCGATTCAACGCTTTTACGAGCGCAGCGTACAAGCCGAGTTTTTCAAAAGCACCTTTAACGGCCCCGGCGAATACCGAGTCTTTTTAAACGGCATGTTATCGCGCCATGCGAACAAAGAAATGATCAAAAAAGCCCATAAGCTGGTGCAAGATTTCAACCATTATCATGCCGAAGACGAAAGCCTGCCAGTCAACGAACGCTATGGTACTTCGTTAGTGCTGGCGATGCGCCCGTGGGAGATTGGCATTTTTGCTGAGTTGAGACGAGAAGAAGATACTAAGATTTTTTAGGGGTGGTTTATTTGAAAACTGCTCGCCAACCCAAAGTCATTGCCTTTAGCGGTGCATCCGGATGCGGCAAAACAACATTAATCAAAAAGCTGGCAGCCCAATTTAAATGCCCCTACGTACTTTTTGACGACCATGCAAATCAAAACACCTACCCACAAGATATGAAAACATGGCTTGAACAAGGTGCCGATGTAACGCTGATATCATCGCCGACATTTGCCCCAGCTATCAATGCAGCAAAAACTAACAACCCCACAGCCCCATTTGTGTTTATCGAAGAACCTTTTGGCAAACAACGGCCCGACATCGCTGAACTGATTGACAATGTCATTTTGCTCGATGTTCCCTTGTCGCTATGTCTTGCCAGAATAATTAAACGGCGTTTGGCTAGCGGTGAACAATCATCGATTGCTCAACTGCCGGATTATTTAGACCGGTACGAATCGCACTTAAGAGAGGTTTACTTGACGGTCGTTAATCAAGTGCGGTTGGACTGTGATTTTGTTTTGGATGAACTCTGTTCGGTTGGGGATTCAGCAGATAGGATTGCGGTTTGGTTGCGCACGTCAAAATCACCACTGGTTAATCCGGACTAACCGTTACCAAGATTTACATATCGGGTGAATTGTTTACTTTGGGTTATTGCAAGAATAAACACTACCTGACGTTTTTCATCAACTTTAAAACAAAAGAGAACCGGATACCATCTATCAGCTGTAGATGAGTGTTGTCTTGCGCCCCGTATTAGTGAATGCACTGCCTATTGTAACCAGCGTTAATAACTGGTCATCCACAAAAGGGCTGACACGGGGATCAGTCCTTACGCAGCCAACTTCGTTCTTGGAAAGTGTTGCGATACACCACCCTACATCCCATGAATCTCTTTAATTACTGCTCCAAACGAATCCAAAAAATTACCCTCATGAAAGCTCGGACGGATGTTTGAACGGTCACTCAAAAAGTCTCTAACTGAATAGTCATCAAGGTTGAGTGCTTTAATGTCGCTTATCAGGCTGTCGTCTAAGCGCAGTATTTTTAATGCGGCAAGACGACTGGCATCGCTGCTGAGTAAACCATAACCGTTGACCTTGTCGACAAAAGCGCCGTCAACGCGGTGAATTTTGAGTCGCAACGCCTCTTCTGCATCCAAATCGGTCAATTCCAAATCTGCCATTTCGTTCAAGAATTCGGGGTTAACTCTGTGAATGCGCAGTGCCATCACTTCATCAGCATCGGTTGCATCAAAACCCATGGTTTTAACCAGTTCGACAAACTCACCATTAACCCGGTGAATTTTGAACCCCACCACGTCTTCGGCATCGTTCACCTCAAAGCCCATGTCGCGAACTGAATCGACATAATCTTTACTCACCCGGTGAATACGCAGTCCCAACAAGTCATCTTCATCAAGGTCTTTAAAGCCGATTTGACTCATCTGTTCAACAAATTTTGGAGTAATACGGTGAATTTTAAACGCTAAAATCTTATCGCCGTCAAGGTTGTCAAACCCCATGTCTCGCACACTTTGGGCGTATTCAGCCGTCATGTCATGAATACGAAAGGCCAATAACTCTTCGGCATCGAGCTTGCCAAATCCGGCGGTTTCCATCTGTTTAGCAAAGCGGGCGTTAACCCCGTGAATTCTATAAGCCTGTAAAAGGCCTCTTTCGAGATTGGCATAACCGGCATCGGCCATTTCGTCGACAAACTGCTGACTAACCTTCGGTGCATGGTGGTTACCCTGCCTGTCATGCGCAGCGACCATACCACTTAAACCCATGGCAATGGCCAATACACTACCGGTCAGAATTGTTTTTGCTTTGTTGAGTCTCATTTAATGTTCCTTTGCGTTTGGTATAACAGCATTTTATAACCCATGGATCTCTTTAATTACCGCTCTAAACGATGGCAACATATTATTGCCATAAAAGCTCGAACGGAAGTTTGAACGATCACTCAAAAAGTCTCTAACAGAATAATTATCAAGGTTCAATGCTTTAACGTCGCTTATCAGGTTGTCATCTAAGCGCAGGACTTTTAACGCGGCAAGACGATTGGCATCATTGCTAACCAAACCATAATCGTTAACCTTGTCGACAAAAGCGCCGTCTATGCGATGTATTTTGAGTAGTAAGGCTTCATCGGCATCTAAATCGGTCAATTCTAAATCTGCCATTTTGCTCAAAAACGCCGGGTTAACTCTGTGAATGCGCAGTGCCATCACTTCGTCGGCATCTGCGCCATCAAACCCCATGGTTTTAACCTGTTCGACAAAGTCGCTATTAATTCTGTGAATTTTAAAACCCAAAACATCTTCGACACTGAGCACGTCAAAACCCAGGTCGCGAACTGAATCGACATAATCTTTACTTACCCGGTGAACACGCAGCGCCAACAGGTCATCATCATCAAGGTCTTCAAAGCCGATTTGACTCATTTGCTCAACAAACTTAGGGGTAATACGGTGAATTTTGAACGCTAAAATATTATCGTCGTCAAGGTTGTCAAAACCCATATCCCGTACACTTTTGACGTACTCAGCAGTAATGTTATGAATGCGAAAGGCGAGCAATTTATCGGCGTCGAGTTTGCCAAAACCGACGGTTTCCATCTGTTTGGCAAAACGGGCGTTAACCCCATGGATTTTGAAAGCCAGTAATAAGTCTCTATCAAGGTTGGCATAACCCGCATTGGCCATTTCGTCGACAAACTGCTGACTAACCTTGGGTACATGATGGTTGTTACCCTGCCAATCATGCGCAGCGGCCATACCGCTTAAACCCATGGCAATGGCCAATACACTACCGGTCAGAATTGTTTTTGCTTTGTTGAGTCTCATTTAATGTTCCTTTGCGTTTGATTTAGCGGGTTTTGCGTATTCGATAACAATTAATACGTGGCTAATCGCAAAAGGTTGATGGTGAGGTGAACTTTTTTATTCCAAAGGTAAATCAGGTGTCCAATCTTTGACCAAAGGAATGGTCTGAAAACAACGGATTTGGTGAGGTTGTTTATTGGGGTCTTTCAAACTCAAGGCGATTCGGTGGTCCTGCGTGGCGTGCATTAACCAGCTTTGCCACTGGCTCGCGTCATCGTTGCGCTTTTCGTCAAACGCTATGTTGATGTGGTTGTCATCTATAATGGTGAAGCTAAATTCATCGAGCGGAATTGACAACCCGCCACCCACTGCCTTTATATACGACTCTTTGAGCGTCCAGTAATCAAAAAATCGATTGCGCTGACGAGCCTCAGGCAACGATTTTAGCTCAGCCACTTCTACCGGCGAAAATTTGTATTCGGCAATCTTGATGGTGGAGCTTTTGCGTTTGATGTATTCGACATCCACACCCAAATCGACATGCAGAGCCACCGCGCAAATAATCAAACCCTTGGTATGACTGATATTAAATCGCAACGGCAACGGTGGGTTGGCAATTTCTGGCTTGCCTTTATCACCTTTAACAAATTGCCAATCTTGCGGCGCAACCGGTGCGTATTTAGATAACACAGTACGAGCAAACGCACGAGTGATTAGGGCATCATGACGATCGCCTGCAAATCGATAACGTTGCTGTTTTTCGCGCTCTTGCTCGTTCATTAACTTGTCGTAAGCCACCAGCAACTCGGCATCAGTGACTTCATTCGGCTGAACCAGCCATAAATCAACGGTGTTTTGTGGCAGGGTGATTTGGGTGTTTATCATATTCATCAAGACAAATAAAAAAGGGGCTTATTATAGCCCCTTTTTATGGTTTTTTTTACAAGTCGATTAAAGCTTACTTAAAAGACCAATTCAAAGTCACACCAGTTGCCGCACTGTAACCACGAATACCAATGTGATAAGTACCGGCAGCAGGGCTAGCGACTGTACAAGTTTCTGTGTTACCCGTTTTGTACGGACGACAATCGTATGCAGAAGTTGTCGGTGCTGTAGCGTTACGAGTGTAAAGGTCAGCATCACCAGTTCCGCCATTGATGGTTACGTTCAAATCTTTTGCACCGGCTGGAATGACCAATGTATAACGTTTCCAGCTACCTTGACCAATGCTCAGGTTCGTTTCGCTGCCACTCTTAGGACCGCCACCAGTAGAGGTTGTATGGTCTGCAACAATAGAAGTGTTGGTGTAAGCAGAGTAACCTCTGAGCATGACGTGGTAAGTACCTTCTTTAGCAGCTGTGATGCTACAAACTTCAGTATTACCGTTTTTATATGGACGACAGTCATAGCTGCTAGTCGTCGGCTTGCTGTTAAACTTAACATGCATATCGGCATCGCCAGTGCCGCCACTCATGTTGAACGTAACATCTTTAACATTAGCAGGAGTCTTGTAAGTGAAGAAAGTTTCACTTGCACTTGCACCCGAGATGCCGGTTTTAGCAACGCCTTTGGCCAATTCGCTACCGCCAGTTGTACCACAAGTATTTACACCAACTAAGGCGAATGCGGCTGTTACGTCAGCTTGGTTATAACCTTTGTCACCAGCGGCTTTGAATACGCCACAGGCGCCTGCATCGAACGTGCTGTTGGCAGTCCAGTAAGTTTTATTGGCAAAGGCCATAGTAACGAACGCTTTTTTGACATCCCAACCAGTAGTCGTTGCCAATTTCCAAAATGCGCGGTTATAAACACCTGAGCTGTGATGAACGTCCATATTGCTGGTGAAATTACTGGCGTGACCGATTGAACGACCATCTTTTGTTGGATCTTCGAAGTAACGCAGTGCGCCATTCGCTTTAAAGATATCTGCACCAACCAACCAGTCATTAGAACCTTTCATGAAGAACTTGGCTGCTTCACCGGCCATGTCAGAGAAAGCTTCGTTCATGCCGCCAGACATGCCGCTGTATTCTAAGTTAGAGTTTTGCTGAGTGTAACCGTGGCTGACTTCGTGCGCCGATACATCAAGGCTAACCAGTGGGTGGAAAGTGGTTGCACCGTCACCAAATGACATGGCAGTACCGTTCCAGGTAGCGTTTTCGTAGTTTGAACCGTAATGTACACGCATTTGCAGTTTTTGGCTGATTGGCGCTGCACCCACATAATCGGCATACATTTTAAAGATAACATCACCAAAATAGTGTGCATCATTCAAAGGAGAATAAGCACCATTGATTTCTTTGTAAGTGTTTTCAGGGCAAGTGAATGTGTGAATAGTACCGCTGCCAGAAGTGGCGTGCTTCATGTCGTAAGTATCGACATTAGGTGAAGTCATTGAACAAGTGTTGCCGTTTTGAGCTACATTCATTTTGCCAAACTGAGTGCCGTTGTAGAAGTATTTGCCTGTTTTAACGTTACCACCTGGGCCTGTTGCTTCGGCGTAGTTCATGTTGTCCCAGCTTTTCAATACTTCTTTGGTCACAGCATCAATGAAGAAAGTCGGACGTGAAGCGCCATTGGCTTCTGGACGTACATAAGATACCTGATAAGCACGGCGGGCTTTGCCGTTAGGCATGATGTAGATGTATTCTTTAACTTGTTTGTTTTCAAGCTGGCCAGAGAATGCTTTGGCAGACAGTTTACGTTGACCTGACTTGGTGTCGTTCAACCATTTGTCATTGTTGATGGCCATTTCAAGGGCTTGTTTGCCAGTGATGCGAGCTTTAGAAAATTTAAGGTCAATTTCGAGATTTTGAGCGAAGTTACCAGTGATATCAGTGATAAAACCCATATCTGTTTTGGTGGCAGCCAAAGAGCGGCCGTAAACCTGAACACCATCATAGTGCTGTTCGTAACGTACTTTTCTTACACCGTTGCCAGCGTCAATTTCTTGAGTGGCTTTAAGGGTGCTTTTGCCGGTCAAACCCATAATCAGGTTAATATCAACACCGGTATGATTGGCGACTAAACGTTGCGCAGGTACGTCTTGGGCGGCGCTGGCAGCGAAAGACAGTGCGCAAATAACGCCGGCGCAAACTTTTGAAACGGTTTGGATTTTCATGTTAATTTTACTCTTCTCTTGTTTATTATTTTATGGTTTTTTACAGGGCAGTTAATGCTCTGGTTCAGATGACTAGTCAGTGCCCATACAAAAATGTCTATCGCAGGGCACTGGCTATGCGGTGCATGGATGCACCGCCATTTCAACTTGTTGAAATGTAAGCAAAGTTTCACTTGTTTAAACGTAGCGGTTTCCAGAAATCTATCATTGATGATAGTTTCTGGACGATAACGAGCTACTCCCTACAACTTGTGAATGCCTATTCACCTTACAAGAATGAGACGATAAAGATCAACAAAGTGTAACATTTGGCTATCAAATGTTAATTTATCGTTAACCTACATCTCAGATTTGCATCCAAGATTTAACGATGCGATTATATTGATTCTTTTCAATGGGTTGGAGTGAAATTAGTATTTTGATTTGAGGTTTTTTTGAATCGTATCCAAACGTAACAGAACCTTTCGTGCGGATACAGTTGTTAATAGAAGTCAACTAGAATAGGGCTTCGCGTTTAATCGTAAAAGGCTACAATCAGACACATTAAATCAAGGTTTTTGTTGAAGGTGCAATGATAATTGCTTGAAAAACAAACGGGAAGCGGGCTGTTACCCCCGCCAATGAGGATTCTAGTGGTTGTTTGCCTGCTCTTCTCTCAACCGCTTTTGCACAATTTCAAGCATCACCAGCGTCTCGCAAGGGCTGTATTGCTCAAGCAAAGAGCGGGTACGAAACGATGTCCATTCAGCAATAGGGTCGAAATTATCTTTACGTTTGAAGTTTAGCTTCTTAATGCCCACCAGACATTCAGCCTGCATCTTGATGTTTTGCAGCGTTTTTTTGTCGAGTTTCTGATCACCACTTCTTTTGGCAATTTCTGCGTAACTGTAATCAGTGGCTTGGGCCGTCAATGCAGTCAATGACAAAGCCAGTGTGAGTGATAGTGTACCGAGCATCTTTCTCATGGGGTATCCTTGGATAATCTATTGATCGTTTATCGCGCTCATTCTGGCTGATTGCTCTCTGACTTGACAGGGTTTTTATGTAAACTGTTATGTAATTCGTGGATTGGAGTAAGTTAATGAAAAACTATGTGACAGTGATAATGTTACTTCTGCCTTTTGCTGTGCAGGCTAGCTTTCCTGACAATTTGGTGGCGGCAGCCCATGAACGGCTCAAATCTAAGGTCACCTATGATGGCTCGTACATCAGCATCCCTTATCCCAATGGTGA
>JABSOG010000018.1 GCA_013216025.1 Algicola sp.
TCAAATTGCTCTGGTCGTTAACCTCGTAGAAGTTGGGGGTGTGGACAGCTCGGGCCCGGGGGTTGAACAGGTAGTTGAAGTCTTTGCCTAATTGCTGGTAACCATCAGCCCAAATACCGATTTTTTTACCGACCAAATCTTCGACCGAATTAATACTCAAGCGGTCTTCACTGTGGCTGATCACATAGTTTTCGTAATTGATATAAACATCAGAATAAAACACCCCGGCTGAGGCGTCTGGCTGCAAACCGGCATTGCCTGCCAAATTGGGATCATCACTCAGCGCCGTTTTGAGCAGCGCGTGGGGCAATTGTTTGACCACTACCTTATAACCTTCAAGCTTGAGCGCTTTACTGACGATGTCAATTTCAAGCCCTTGGTGCGTGTCCTTGGCAAACAAATAAGGTGCCCGGTCCATGCCAAACGCTATGCTCAATGCCTTATCATCAGCATTGGCGTAACCGCTCAAAAACAGCCAAATAGCTGGACCATACAAGAAGCCATACAACCGGCCAAAACGAGTCTTAACCACAGGCGATATCGACAAAATCATTAACATGTAACTTAAATATCTCCACCAAGTCGGGATCGAACGATGTTGCTTTATTTTCTAGGATATAATCCACAGCATCATCTACCAGCCATGCTTCGCGGTAAGGTCTGTCATGGACCAGTGCATCAAACGTATCAGCCAACGCCACAATACGGCCAAATATATGAATATCTTCACCTTTTAAACCTTGAGGATAACCGCTACCATCCCATTTTTCGTGGTGTTGATGGGCGATAACGGCCGCTGCTTTAAGAATTTTACGATGCGCTTGGTGTAAAAACTGATGAGCCATGGTGGTGTGTGATTCAATGCTAATACGTTCATCTTTGGTTAGGCTTTCGGGTTTATTGAGCAGCTTCAGTCCGATGGTGACCTTGCCGATATCGTGCATTGGCGCGGCGTGATAAATGGTGTCGGCATCATCTTCGCTCAAACTGTTGTGATGGTACGCCAGCAAGCGCGAATACTCGGCTACCCGGCGAATATGATCGTGGGTTTCGTCGGTGGTTGCGGTGAGCAATTCGGTTAAAATAAAAATCAGTTCTTTTTGGTTGGCGTCCAGTTCGGTCAATAACCGTTCTTCGCGAAACTTCAGCTTGTTTTCGAGTTTTTCATTTTGCGCCATCAACTGAATTTTCGACTGATTAAGTTCGATATGATTCGACACTCTGGCCAGTAACTCGGTCGAATGAAACGGTTTAGAGACAAAATCGACGGCGCCAAGATTAAAGCCCTGAGCAATCGATTCGGTGTCAACTTTGGCGGTCAAAAAGATGATCGGAATGTGTCTGGTTTGTTGTTCGGCTTTTAAACGGCGGCACACTTCAAAACCATCCATGCCCGGCATCATAATATCGAGTAAAATCAGGTCGAACTCGCTTTCCTCGGCCAATTCCAACGCTTCTTCACCACTGGTGGCAAACGAAAACTCGTAAGAATCTTCCTGTAGAATATTCATCGCAACCTGAATATTTTCAGCCACGTCATCCACAATCAACACATGCAGTTCGTTCATTTATTTCTCTTCCTGATCCTGCGGTTTTCTTCAATGGTATTAACTATAAGCAAAGAACGCACAAAAGCCAATATGGGACAAGATTGCATAAATAAAGGGCTAAGATTCAATCGATTAGCCGATATTTTAGGCTGCTATCTCAGTTGAGTAATTTGCGAGGGTGGATGTTTAACCCAGCGGCGGGGACGAAACCTCCAGGTTAACAGTCTTACTTTACTGATTTACTAATTTACGGCTTTAATATCGGCGCGATTCTTCTTCGGTGATCAGCCCTTGAAGTTTCAATTGCGCCACAATCGAACCATAAGAACGTTCGAATTTTACCGCCAATTCGTTGGGGCTGATGGCCGCGTTAAATTGCTCGGCCAAATCTACTTTAAGTTCTTCGGACCAAGGCATATTGGCATTGCGGGGATAGCCTTTTTCGAGGTTATCGGCTTGTCTTTGTTCCAGTGTTCGTTTGGTTTTTTTCGGTGGATTTAGCACCAAAGCCATACCGCCAAATAGCGCTCGAATGATGGTTGGATTATTGTAGGGAGAGTCCATAGCAAAAATTTCCCCGGAGGTAGGGTCTACGCCGTTGGCCAGAGATTTGATGATGTTGAGTATTTGATTAGTGTCCATAAATGGCATCCTTGTGTAATGATTAACCGAAAGCTTTCGGCAAAATGTCCCTCTTAACTTTTAAACTGTAGGTCGATTTTTGTGCGGATGCAAGGTTAGCTGAGTGTTATTTTGTATTATTTGTGGTCGTTGAAATAGGTCTTACGATGATTCTCAGGTCACGCGAGGGCATAAAAGATCGTCCACCTAACATTGCTAGAACCGGAATTTAACCGATGTTAACTGCATACTTCATCATCTTAAGCGCCAACTTTGGCTGGATGTCAAACCTACAAAACAAATAATAGGCCTTTGCGACCAGTGGCATTTGCCGCATTTAGCTTGTCGGATATGATTAATTTTTTTATGGTGAAGGGGTGCTTAAGTTTGTCTAGATGTAACAAAGCTTATACGAATACAACAGGGCGAGGAACGGATTCAGTTGTGCAGCCCTACCTTTTATCAGCAGGAGAAAAGATTATGCAAAAGTGGTTATTATCATCAACATTTGCCGTAGGCGTCAGCTTTTTGCTGTTTGTTTTTATGGCAAACCTGATTGGCAAACCAACCAGAGGGCCAGCAACCCCCAATGACAGACCCATCATTGAATTCGGTTTAACCAAGGCCAAACCAGACATTCATAAAGTTCGGTCAAAAATAGAACCCAAACCAGACAAAGCGCCACCGCCAAAAAGGCAAACGGTGGAAATATCAGACAATACGCCGACGGTTACAACTACGGTGAAATTTGACCCCACCATGATTTCTCCAGGACGCACCATTGGTGTGGGTAAACCAGGCCTTATCGACACAGGCCTAGACAAACCAGGACAACGAGTGAAAAACCGCGATGCATCACCAATCGTTCAGATCAAACCACTGTATCCCATTGACGCCGCTCGTAAAGGTATTGAAGGTTGGGTAAAACTGAGCTTCAGTATCGACAAGACCGGTTCAGTGACCAATATTGAGGTATTAGATTCATCGCCAAGACGTACCTTCGACCGTTCAGCGATAAAGGCGCTTAAAGGCTGGCGTTATCAGGCCAAGTTTGTCAATGGTGCGCCAGTGATACAAGATAATTTGCAAGTTCAGTTAGATTTTTCAATGGACCAATAGAGCTGCTTCGCATCTCTATATATGCCACTGCGTGGCGGCTAAAAAACTTTGGGTAAAGAGTATAAGGGAGTTGTTAAAAGGAAGCTGTGTTGAGGAAGTGGTAAAAAGGACGTAGTTAAAGGAAGATGTTACTTTGGAAAAATAATCAACCCTGCATATTTGTGGGGTTGATTTTTTATCTTTATTCTTTAATTTATAAAAGCACCCTTGGCACCAACCGACCAGTCAAAGCCAACCCCACGCGGGCGATTTTATTTACGCAAACTCAAAATACATTCGGTAAGTGGTAGACCAGATCGGATATTTCACATCAATCATATAACACACAAACTGATCGCGGCTCAGCTGGGCATAATCAAATAGATACTGGATCATCGCATCGGCTTTGTTAATATCGGTCAGTTCACTGACTGAGGTTAATGAGTTAACAATTTTTACATCGGGAAACTCCGGAAATCGATCATTCCAAATTTCATCATAAGTATGTTGCTCCCGTTCAACCAGCAAGCTGTAGGGATAACAACCAACATGAACCGAGCTGCGAATATCATAGCGCTTGTCGAGGAATACCAGCATCACCAAACGCTTAGTTGGTATCTTAATCGAAATACTATGAGTGGTGGTTTTAAAATCACTGTTGAGGGGGTTCTCAGAGTCTTTGGGGTCGTTAAAAATGAACGTTGCGTCAAATGGTTTTTCGTTGTTGTTGAGATTGCTGAATACCAATGAAGAACTGGGGTGAGAATAACCCGAATAGGCTTCTTTGAGGTCGATGCTGGTAAATTCATCAACAATACCCAACAGAAACTCATCCCCCAGCCGGATATCGTCACTTTTGACATCAGGACCCGTAGCAGAGGGCAAATGGCCGTGGCTGTAGTATTGCATAAATGGCCGGGCCTGCTTTTTGATGCTGACCTGTTGACGCGAGATAATCGCAACCTCATGATAGTATTGCTCATCTTTTTTGTTTGGCTGGGCAATAAAAGTGGCAAAGGTCAATTCGCTGGATTCTCCCAGCATCTGCTCACTGCTTTGAAAATGCATCATCCGGTTATTTTCAGCGGCAGACATCGAATAATGCACCTGTTGCTGCTCTTTCAATCCAGCAAGGTTGCGTTTTAAGTGGGAATGACTGCGGCCAAACGACTTGATATCACCATTAAAGGTTTTGCTGGCTTTGCGTGCAGCCTCAATCAACGAACCGTTGATTTGTTTGGCCTCGGCACAGTCGATAAACTGGTTGATGCCTTCAAACCCCGGCACCAACTGGATAACATCCAGGCCATCATTAGACTTGTTCATCACATTCAACAAGCGCTGGCAGGTCGACTTGTTAGCGTCAAGCCACTTCGCCATGCCTGCGATGGATTGTGCCTGTTGAGGCAGCTCAGCAATCAGGTTGCGAATTGCACTTTTTAACTGCTCGCCAGTACGATTTAAATGGATCAGATCATTTTCGTTCAGTGCCATGTTATCTGTTATACCTATATTTTTGTGATTATACCCCTCTCATTATCAGACAAATAAGCATACCAATCAAATGTTTGGCCTGAAACGGACCTTAAACCGCTTTTAAACGCTGGATCAGCCTATCCATTGCCCGATAGCCTAGCGCTTCAGACAGATGCGCCCGGGTGATTGCCACATCCCCCTGAATGTCTGCGATGGTGCGCGAAACCTTGAGAATTTTATGGTAAGCCCGAGTCGAAAGTTTGAGCCGTTCAATGGCGTTTTCCAAAAACATCGCATCATCGGCAGACAAGGGGCAATAGTAATCGACCTCGCGACTCGACAGCATCGCATTGGGTTTTCCCGCTCGTTCAATTTGCACCTGACGCGAATAAGCGACCCGCAGCCTAACCGTTTCACTGGGTTCGCCCCGCTGCGGATCTTGCGTCAACGCCCCCTTTGGCAAGCGCGGTACTTCAAGCTGAATATCGATGCGGTCAAGAAAAGGACCTGACAGCCGGTTAAGATAACGCAGCACTTGGTCTGGCGTAGACCGGCCATCATCATAGTCGCCGGTCGGTGAGGGATTCATCGCCGCAATCAGCTGAAACCTGGCCGGAAACTCAGCTTGCCTCGAAGCACGAGAAATAGTCACCTTGCCAGTTTCTAGCGGTTCACGCAGCACATCGAGCACTTTACGGTCAAATTCAGGTAATTCGTCCAAAAACAGCACCCCGTTATGTGACAAACTAATCTCCCCCGGACGCGGATTACTGCCCCCACCCACCAAGGCAACACCCGAAGCGGTGTGGTGAGGCGTTCGAAAAGGCCGGTTTTTCCAAGTAGCCGGATTAATTTGCTGACCACAAACAGAATGGATAGCCGCACTCTGCAAAGCCTCGTCGTCGGTCATAATCGGCAAAATTGTGGTTAAACGTTGGGCTAGCATCGATTTACCAGTCCCAGCAGGCCCGGTAAACAACAGGTTATGCGCCCCGCTTGCAGCAATTTCGAGTGCTCGCTTGGCCATGGGTTGGCCAACTACATCCTGCAAATCGATGTCGGTGCTATAACCTTGATCGGCAAAAGTAAGCTGTTCAAATTCAATAACCTGCTGACCAAGCACATGATGAAAAGCATGTAACAAAGAATCACAACCGATAATCGACGCCCCTTTAATCAAGGCTGCATGAATAGCATTTTCTTTGGGCATTAAACTCACCCGTCCACTTTCTTTACAAGCATAGGCTGTGGGAATTTCACCAATGATTGGCCTTAACTCGCCAGATAACGCTAGTTCACCGCAGAACTCATACTGACGGAGCACATTTTGCGGAATATTGCCCATCGCGGCCAAAATTCCGATGGCGATAGGCAAATCGAAGCGACCACCTTCTTTTGGCAAATCAGCCGGGGCGAGCGAAACAGTTATTTTTTTGTCAGTGAAATTAAAGTTTGAATTGATTAGCGCACTACGCACCCGGTCTTTGGCTTCTTTGACGGAGGTAGTTGGTAAACCAACAATACTGAAAGTGGGCAAGCCACCTGACAGGTGAACTTCTACGGTGACTAATGGGGCATCAATACCCACACGGGCACGACTGAATACGATGGAGAGTGATGACATATCAAAGTCCTTTTATTTAAGAGTGAGTCCGTTACTACTTTTTTAACTTTAGTCTACTTTTGGATTTGTGTGGGGTTGATTTAGTTGCCTTTAAAAATTCCCTTAACGGATACTTAGTAATAGCCCTATTATTTCGCTCTCGCCGCTGAGCGAAATAGCAGACTATTTTAATCTAAATCACGCCGGTTCAGTCAGCTTCTTGACCCATAAAACCCAGCAGAAAAAAGAGCAGACAAAGAGCAGACAAAGAGCCTACTCGTACTATAAGAGTGCCTGAGTAAATGCCATTCGGCTACGACCCTTATTATCATACCCCTGTCTAAGTTTTTCTTCTAAGCGTATTGGTTAACGGGTGGGGGAACATCACCTTGTCCTTACCATGCAGCAAGATATCCAACATTACAGTTTGGGAGTACTGTAATTGATTAAAAACAGGCTCACCTTTATCATCAGTATCACCCTCAAAGCTTTCGAGCCAGTAGTCTATGGTGTACTGGCTGACTTCGCAGTGTTTTTGCTCAAAAGCAATATTGTCGATATTGTGCTTGCCATTCCTGTTATCCACTGTCAACTGAATAAAATGCGTGGGTTGCGGGTTCGGCGAAGCAATGGCTTGCTGCAACGGCAAGTTGGGATTTGCAGTAAATGCCGGATCGAGATTGCCAACACTTTTATGCTTGTACTGGTCGGTAGTCACCCCCGGCGGTAAGTTGGTAGGATAAACCGCTGATGAATCCGGAATTTTAGGCGCACCGATGGTTGAACCTGTTTCGGGTTTAACAAACCCTTCCGCCAAAATGGAATTACCGTGCGGCACAGACATCTGCTTGACCAGGTTAAACTGCTGAGTGGCTGGTGTTTTTACAGTCACCACGTTATTCACCACATCCGGCCCGTTACCATCGCCATAAGGTCCCGGCTGTTGCGCCTGATCGGTTAAAAATAACAGAGAACCGTTTTCGGCATGAACCAGCGCATCCTTGTTGGGACCATCGGAAAAATATACCCTTTGCTCATAAAACAGCGTATTGGACACTTGGGTCACCGTACCACCCCGATTGGGTGCGGTACCATTGATAGCAGAAAACGTCAATTCTTCATAATACGAGAAGTTTTTCAGGATATAGCCATCTTTATTATCACTGCCATCTTGTAACTTGTCTTCGGGCAACGGCATCACGCAATAGGAATAAGGTTTTTCGGGACCTCCTGCGCTGGTGCCTGGTAAATTCTGATTGGTCCAGGTGCCAATTAAATGCGCCAACTGGCTAAGTATCAGGCGGCCATCGGCTGCTGCTGCCTGGTCATTGGGAGCAGGACTGGATTGTTCGGGCTCATGGATGAGTGGTTCACATAAATTGGGTGCTACGTTAGTCATTGTTAAAATTCCTTAGTGTTGTTTTTTACGATAGATCTGGCCCAGGCCAGTTTTCGTTGATCCACGACAACCCCAGCAGCATCCTTACCCTTTACAAGACGCATAGTTTTGGGCACAACCAACGACCCGAATAAAGTTAGACCAGTTTTCTAGATAAAGCCAATACCGTTTTACGACTAATCACATTAAGCCGCAGCCAGCGAGACCGTTATTTTTTTGTCGGTGAAATTGAAGTTTGAATTAATTAGGGCACTGCGCACCCGGTCTTTGGCTTATTTGACGGAGGTAATCGGTAATCCGACAATACTAAAAGTGGGCAAGCCACCTGACAGGTGAACTTCGACGGTGACTAACGGGGCGTAGGGACCAGTGGTTGCTTTAAACACTCACGTTTTGTAGAAAATAAATTATGTACGTAGAACAAATTTGGCCTGCATGTGGCAGTACTTATAGCAGCTTCGTTCCAACAAAAATAACATCGAAAAAATCGACTTGGATAATGTCAATGACTCAAACGACCCTTCGATTGAGCGAGCGCTTTGTGCTTACTTTCAATTTATTGTGATCCATCCATTCAATGATGGTAACGGACGCCTATCTAGAGTTTTGTTGGATGTATTACTCAACAGAGGGATCAAAACACTCAATCAGTCAGCTCTTCTTTGTATCGTTTAGCACATAATACCAATGGATATCTCGACGCTGCCGATGCAATGACCACAAACAACTGGGAAACAGCCAAATCGTTCTGGCAAAAAGCATTGCACTGGAGTGAACAAACCAACGCCATGTTCAACACTTACATTAAACAAGCACAACAACAAATTGACGATTCACTCATATTACTGACCTTAATGCCCGGCACCAAGGCTATTTTGGCTATTTACAGAACATACAGAAGACATTCCGCCGGGGCTAGCGATACGGTAATTTTATGTCCGTGAAATTGATGGCGCAGTGACTTGACACCCACGTCTATCTATTTTACTGGTTACTGGCCTTTTAGGCTTGCCTCGGCATGGGGTATCTGATAGATTTCTAAATCGTCCCCGTGTGGTCCAGTGGTTAGGATCCTGCCGAAAGGCGGTGGCTGGGGTTCGATTCCCCACACGGGGCCTCTCTCAAGCAAAAAATAGCAGGCACCCACTAAATATCCCATCAATCTGCTATGCGTCATCCATAGCTTTCTTTCTACCCCAGCACCTTTGTCGTCCAACTGGCCCGGTTGGCGATTTCAAAAGCGTATTTGATTTCTAACACGTTGGATAAGCTGGCGGGGAGCAACACAAAGTTGAACAGCCTTTAATACTGCCCTTAACGAAAACCGTCTCTGGCCCTTAATCCCCTATTCCAACAGATTTACTAATATTATATACTGCGGTGCCTTCCGGTAGTGCTGAAAGGTTTCTGAGCAAAAAAGTCTTTTTATTTAACCAAATTCATTGATTTTTTTTATGCTTCATCCGCCCAACTTGGGCAAATATATTAAGGGAATTATGAATAATTTAATAAAGTCACTAGTGTTTAGCACTAGCATTTTAATGACGTCATTGGCTAATGCCGGACAATTAATTACGGCTGCAACGATCACTTCCGTTACGAATGTAGGTTCAAACAAAGATCAGTTTGTCATCTATTTTTCTGGTGGTACAGGTGTTTGCACCGTTAATGACTATATTGTATTTCCAGCTGATGCCGCTATCAGTAAAGAGGCTCATAATAGAGCGTATACTCTGGCTCTCACGGCACTGACGACTGGAATGAAGGTTGTTATCCATAATTATGAATCAGCTGCTTGCGACAGAGCATCGTTTATACGCGTTAATAAATAATTAAAGTGCTCTAACGAACAAGGTGTCTTAGGTATTCCCTCTGACTCCAGTACCCGATAACATTTCAAATGACATTTGTCACTTTCATCCATGACAATGTGCTCTAACTTATAGCGTTGGCCTTTGATAAACTCACTTCATTGACCAAATACAAGAAGCCAACGCATGAAGTTTCATATCGATTTACCGACTCATCACAGTACATTTTTTTATAACCTCCCTAGTGACCGCGACTTATCAATTGCCCGTATCGCTAATTGTTCGTTTAAACGCTTCTCTGTTTCGTGCTTAGGATTATTCTCATGAAAGCATTTCTCAAGTACTTCATTATGTCGTTAGTTTCTATCGCAGCGGTTATTGCTGTCGTTTATCAATACGATTTATATGTCTGGCAACAACCACAAAAACAAATGTGGATCGTTAATGGCCTGCTATTTGATGGCACGTCGGACAAAGCCATTAAAAACCCGGGGATTGTCATAAAAGACGGAAAAATAGCTTGTCTGGGTAGCCACTGTGAAATACCACAAGATACAGTGACAATAGATGCCTCAGGTAAAGCAATAGTACCCGGACTAATTGACTTACACGGTCATTTTTTTGCCGGAAAATCAAAACAACCAGGACAAAGCCTGCCCAGCGTAATATGGGAGCAATTTCGTTTTTTACCCGATGTAAGACGAAAACTCATCAAGGCTGGTATTACCAGTTATCGATCACTGGGTGATGTTGCCCCTGCCATTTTTGATCTTAAACAAAAACTGTCAGAACAAGACCTTGCCGGTCCACGGTTGTTTATTTCTGGACCAATATTTACAGTAAAAGGTGGACATCCCACTCAAAAGAAAGGCATTCCAAAGTGGGTGATTGATCTTATAACTGTACAGTCAAACGATGCTGAATATGTAAAACAACAAGTCACCGCGCTGGTTAAACAGGGCATTGATGGGGTTAAGGTTGTTTATCAGAGTCATACCAATGAACAAGGTGTTGTTACTATGCCGCGCATGTCCAAAAAAACCTTGCAGGCGATCACTGATGAAGCTCGAAAACACGGCTTGTGGATTGCGGTTCACACCGGCACACCAGCAGAAACTGTTGAAGCAATTAGTGCAGGAATAACCACCATTGAACACGGTGTTCGTCATGGCAATCTTATTCAATCAAAAGTGATGCAACAAATAGTATCCAGTGATATTGTCTACGTGCCCACGCTGGGCAGAGAACCCAAAGGTCACTTGAATATTTCGGCCTTAAGTCAGGCAGGTGTCATGCTTGGCGTTGGCACCGACATGCCTGTTGAAACGGCAGATGGCTACAGCTATCACAACGAATTATCCCGCATGGTGAATGCCGGTCTTACCGATGTTAAAGCATTAATTGCGGCCACACGCAATGGTGCTCAGGCATTAGGAAAGTTGGATGTATTAGGCACCATAGAAGAACAAAAATATGCCGATTTGCTGATAATTGATGGTTTGCCATGGCAAGATATCAGTGATTTAAAAAACATTGAGCTGGTTATTTTGTCTGGCCGCATCGCTTTTGATAAACGTGCGAATGACTAGTTTCCATCCAAAAATAACCCTTTGCATTACCAAATGAAGAGGAAAAGGGTGAGAAAATGTATAATACAGTGATTCACTCATTTTTGAGGAACGTATGAAATTATTGGCCAAAATGCATGCTTGGTTATTGCCCCAAGGCGATGACGTTGACTATTGGATCTATTTCAACCTGTTATTTCTAAGTCTCTTTTTTGGCAGTTTGTATTTTAGACCGGTTGCTGGCGCTGATTTGGTTATCGTGGTGACAGGCTTGATTGTTTTTTTGATATGTTACTTTCGGGCATTTGCGGTTCAAGAACTTCGGTTGGCTTATTATATTCTGGCTATTTGTTTGATTGGTGTTGCGTTATCAGAGATTAATACCGGTGCCAGTATCTTTTTTATCTATGCCGCTGCTTTTAGTGGTAACTTTCATAACAGAAACATCGCGTTATCCGCGCTTTTGTCGGTGCTCCTGTTCATTATTTTTTATACCATATTAACCCATAAATCAGGTTACTTTTGGATCCCGGCTGTCTTTATGTCAGTGACGTTAGGCATGCAGAATATTCACCGCATTGAGATTTTACAAAAAAATAGAGAACTAAAAGAATCTCAACAGCAAATAAAGCAATTGGCAGAAACGGCTGAACGTGAACGTATCAGCCGCGATTTACATGATTTACTGGGTCACACTTTATCTGTCATTACTTTAAAGTCAGCACTGGCGGCTAAAATGATCGATAAAAACTTACCAATGGCGCAAATAAGGACTGAAATAAAAGCGGTTGAAAAGTTATCCCGTGAAACATTGTCACAAGTTAGAGGCGCGGTGAGAGGTTATAACACGGCCACCATTGATGGGGAGCTATTACAAGCAAAAGTCGCAACGCAAGCTGCCACAATAAAGCTGATTGAAAATATCGAAGTGACGGACTTAAATCCTCAGGTCGAGGCCGAGTTGGCGTTAATAATACGTGAAGCAATCACCAATGTTATTCGCCATGCTGACACCGAAACGGTTTGCATTGCCCTCACAGAGGTTGCCGGGCAAATAAAACTGACGATTAGCGACGAAGGGCAAATGATCACAAAAAAAGAACAATCAGGTATGCAGAATATGCGCGTACGCACAAAAAATATCGGCGGTGAAATGACAGTAACTTATCTACCCAACACGCATCTCGAATTTGTTCTTCCTGTGACCGATAAATTGGCTTGCTGATGATTAAAATACTCATTGCAGAAGATCAATCAATGGTGTTGGGCGCGCTGTCAGCGATGCTCAACATGGAAGCCGATCTAAGCGTGGTTGACCAGGCAGAAAACGGCGTACAAGCATTGGCCAAAGCGAAACAACAAGAAATTGATATCATATTAACGGATATTGAAATGCCCGGCATGACAGGCATTGAGCTGGCGCAAGAATTACAACGCATGAAACATCCTGCCAAAGTGATGATTTTAACGACTTTTGCTCGTGGCGGATATCTTCGTAGAGCAATGAATGCCGGCGTGAAGGGCTACTTACTAAAAGATGCGCCTGCTGACTCGTTGGCTGTTGCAGTAAGAAAAATACATGCCGGCAGGGTCATTATTGATCCCGAGTTAGTAACAGAAGCCTGGGCTGTTGATGATCCACTTAACGATAATGAGCGTAAAGTATTACGTTTATCACTAGAAGGCCATTCCACCAAAGATATTGCTGGTTTGGTCTTTCTGTCTGCTGGCACTGTGCGTAATTATCTATCTGAAGCAACCGCCAAACTAGGGGCAAAAAATAGAATAGAAGCAGCCCGTATAGCAAAACGAAATGGCTGGTTATAAAACAGTCATCATACAATGATCGATAGATAGTCCATAATATCCAGTAAATATGTGCCTGCATGAACGCAAAACATTATTTTATGCCAAACAACTTTCGTAGCCAGGGGATGTGACGTATCAATTCATAAAAAAGTAGCGATTGAACAAGTGTGCATAGCGTAAGAATTAGCAATGATAAAGAAGGGTTCAATTGTAACGGTAGTAGCCAAAAACAATTAGCATACAGAGCGACCATATGTACGATGTACATAGGGTAAACGCCTGCACTTAGGTAACGCAACACGCGACTGGGGCGATTTAAATAATGCCCAGCCAATCCTAGGATAGCAAATAACCAAAACATCGACTCAAGTGCATTCAACCAATTAGGGGCTTGTAATTCCCACAGCAATAAACGCGACAAATAAAGGGTGACCGCGACGGCCAAATGCAAAAAGCGCCAACGTTGTAAATATAATTGCAGCGATGGCCCAACATAGATAAACATAAACCCTAATAGAAAACAGTATCCGCCATAAACCAGCCCATGCAAACTACTCGCATAAGCAGCAAAATTTTCAGGGTTTACCCAACTGGCCAATAACATGGCTGGAATAATACTTAGATATAACCAACTGGCAATCGGTGGTTTACCAAGCCATTGCGGCCAATGGCCACGCCGAGTGTCAAGCCAATAAAACAGGGCGACGAACAAAGACAGATAGATCACCAAATTGTTTAAAAACCATAGATGCGCTGCGTGGGACGTATATTCTAGCGGCATACTTTGGTAACTTTGGAACAACATTAGGTGAATGGGCACTACCAAAAACATACCAAAGATGAGTGGCAACACTATACGCATGACCCTTTCACCCACCAACTGCAACCAAGTGCGGCGGCGCATTGCAAACGCAACACCCATGCCTGAAACCAAAAACAATAGCGGAATACGCCAAATATTCAGTGCTTCCATCAACAGCCATAAAGTCTCTAAACTTTGTTCACTGCGTATAAACCAAACCTCATTCGCCCAAGGCTGAAACACAATTGTGGTGTGGTAAAGCATCAATAGAAAAATGGCGATGGTGCGAAGCCAGTCTATATCGTGGCGCCTGTCGGTATTGGCTAAATTATCCATAGCAGTAAATCCCTTGGTCCGTATTTATCGTATAGAACGGCTTTCATTAGGTTTCCTTGAAAATCATTTTGGTTAGGCCATTTTCAAAACGCCCATCAACGCTTACCACATCCGGTTAATCTTATTGCGCTCCTCATCCATTTTCGGCCCGGTTAGGTTGCTCCACAATACAATACCCGCTCTTTGCTCTATATGCGCAGTGCTTGTCTGATATTTATCGAGATCTTCATCGAGGTCTTTGTTGGGCATTTCAAATGCCCACATTTTCAATTTCCCATTTATATCTTCGCTTAACACGCATTTGAAAAAGTGGCTGGGGACCGGGATGGGCATGCCATCTTCATCTTTTTTGCCGATCATTTCAATCGATTCGACGAAATCAAAGATCGGGCCCGTGATAACGTAGGTTTCAAGGACCTTTTCACTGTCATCCAGCTTTCTG
This sequence comes from Algicola sp., assembly GCA_013216025.1. Lineage (GTDB taxonomy): Bacteria > Pseudomonadota > Gammaproteobacteria > Enterobacterales > Alteromonadaceae > JABSOG01. Next base: position 14,516 of record JABSOG010000018.1, read on the forward strand.
ACGGCCCCTTCCAACTGTCGCCATTTCTGGCGATTAAAGGTCGGCTTTTGTGGCGACATGTTCGACAATAGAAAAGTCTCGCTGTTTTGAATGGCGGTGTCATTCTGGTCAGCACTGGCCACCAAATGCCCCCGGTCAAAACCACTGCCGGCATAATCACTCAAATCAGCCCTGAACGCCTTGGGGACCCGGTAGTCCGGTCTAAATTTATCCCGTCGTTTGACTTCCGTCATGTCTTCCTTGTCTGGGTCGACAATTTCCAACGCCCATTTGGCCTGACGAAAATAATAGGAGTAGCCGACCAGATAAAAACGGTTGATTAAAATTTGGTCCGCCGCCGGACAACCATAGCGGGATTCGGGTCTTAGAGAACACAAGTCCATGATTTTCACCTTTGAGTTGTAATAGGTTGTTTGTCGTCGTTACAGTGCGCAACAGACGAATTTGTCAACAATGATATAGGCTAAAAAAGGTAATTTCGCAAATAAATTGCAGCTATGAGTAACTACCGGGATAATCTGTCGACATAACCTCAGCCAACCAGTCAAGGCTCGTACTTACTCTTGTATAGTTATCAAACTCTTTGTAGTGTCTTGAACCAAAAGAACTAACTCCGGCGACAAACCGGCCAGCATCGGTTTCAATATAGGCCAGACCACCACTGTCACCACCTGCACCGACACCTTCATAAACTGGCGTTGGCAAGATGCTATAACTAGGACCGACTAATTCAATCAAGGCTATATCGTATTTGTTCATGTCCTGCGAGTTGAAGTCGGGATGTCTAAAGGCTTGGTGAACACAGACTATCGAAACTACACTGGACGCTTAAGATCACAACCCAAAGGCTTTTTCGGCGGCTTCTCTACCATTTCTGGCCAAATCGAGCTTCTGATCATCGGTTAGAGAAAAATCTAAGGTTTGGGCTTCACGCCGGGTTATATCGGTTTCATCCAACGCTTCTTTTGCCTTGTTAAGATCGGCTATGGCTTGTTCATAATAGCCGACTTTGTTGTCTAAGAATGCAACCAGTTCCTGCTCACCCTCAACAGCTTTGCGGTCCTCCAGCAGCGATTTCATTTCTTCACTGATGGTTGACAGCTGCTTGTCTAGGTATTCATGTTGCTCTTTTTTATGCGCTTCTAAGGCCGTTATCTCGAGTTCTGTGGCTTGAATATCCAGATTAATCGGTATTAACAACACTTCTTTTGGCGCGTTGTCTTTGGCATATTTATCGTGCGCTTCCATCATGCTGCCCAACAGTCCCTGAATGTATCCAGACACCCGGTCAGTCTTGTAGTCGGGCACCAAGTCTGGATCAGGACCTAACCAAAAACCATAGATTGGTGTTTCACCCTGTTCATGGCTAAATTGTGCGATGGGAAAGTTATTGATAACCCCGCCATCAACCAAGGTAACCGTCTCATCCTTAGTCCCCTCAACGGGCAGATAAACGGGGGCGAATAACAAAGGAATGCTCATACTGGCACGGACCGCCAATGAGATAGAAAAATCAAGATAGTGTTTGCGACCTTCTTTGCCATCATACCCATAATCAACCAAGCCTTCAGGGAAACTGAGTAATCGCGAACGGCTTAGATCAGTGGCCATAATTTTCAACGGTACTGTATCTCCAAGCTCTCTAAAGGTGACCGGTTTTTCTAAGTCAAACGTCGCCTCTGTTCGTAGCGCTTTTTGCAGATATTCTTCAACGGTGTCTAGTGCCGCCTGTCCTTTAAAAGCGCCGCCTTTGTAGTACATTGCCAGCAATATCGACAACGCATAATCGTCATCGAGCTTTGCATCAGGGCCGACCTCACCCTTGATTGTCATCTTTTGTTGAATAGCCGGAGGCAAATTACTACCAACAAACGAACCAATAATGTCCATTATCGCATTCAATCTCATTTGGGGACTGGCACCAGCCCCAGCCTCGGCCCAAGTCACGCCAGTACGTATAGCACTAAACCCTTTTTTGAACACGCCTCCGACCACCGGGATTTTAGACGTTAAGAAACTGGCAAAGTTAACAAAAGGCAACAGCGACATTGATGCAGGCTGTTCGGTTTCACGCCCCAATTTTTTATTGAGTGCTCGTTCCATTGCCAATTCGTGGCTGGGCGTTAATAAATCAGGGTCAACATCCAATATTTGCTCGGTCAACCAATCTCTGTCTGGCTGAACAGACCAGCCATAAGCCGCTTTTTTAACGTCTTCCAAATCAAAGCGGTCTAGCAAGTCTGAAAACACCACCTCTTTGAATATACGACCAATAGTTTGTCCATCATAACCTGCAGCCAACAACGCGGCGGTAATCGCACCAGCAGAAGTCCCGGCAACGCCCTTAAATTGCGCCTGTTGTTCACTGACTTCAATCGCCCCCGAAAAAGCAGCACCCTTGGGACCGCCACCATTAAATACACCATAAACCTGGGGTTTATCCATTTCATCATCTTTAATCCATGAGGTAATTTGTTCACCATCTATTGTTCTATCAAGTGTAAATCCTGCGGGTTGTTTCATAGCTGTCATTTTTCCTGAATGATTATTGTGGGCATGTTGAATGCTTTGTGGACCGACAGTGAGTGTAGTCGATTTCGGTTATAATACTCAGGTGAATTGACCAAATTGAACCTTAACGGTGACTGACAGAGAGAAACTTGATGGCTAATAAATACGCTATATAATGGATTGCCTAGCGTTTTTGAACTATGTCTTTATTTAACCATTCGGCGCTCTAGGCCCTACTTAAGGACAGTTTCAATGAACATTTCTGATACCCGCCATCGGCTATTTATCATCCTACTTTTATGCCATCCCCTCGATGCTCAGGCAGAGGATACCGCAGCCAAACCCACCAGCCAAGACAGATCCTACACCCTCAAATCCTTCAGTTTTAACATGAAAGCCATCCCCGCTGGACATTTCAAAATGGGCAGCCGCTATCCAAAAACAAAAATAGACATGCCAGCGTATTACATGATGGAGACTGAGGTGACTTTTGCTTTGTGGGATGCCTGCCGCTTGGATGGCGGTTGTGCGCACACACCGCGCAACCGATATTCTGGTCGGGGTGAATACCCGGTCGGCAATGTCAGTTGGCATGACATCAGCCAATCCTTCATTCCTTGGTTAAAAGCCAAAACAGGTGTGACATTTTCATTGCCCACCGAATACCAATGGGAATATGCCGCAACAGCCGATTCCAATACACTCTATGGTTGGGGTGATAAAGCTGATTGCAGCAAAGCCCGATTCAACGGTGGCAAAGACTCAACTTGCGATGCTGGTGGCCCAATGAAAGGCTTTCGAGGCCCGGCAACCGTCAAGTCCTACCCAGCCAATAAATGGGGGATGTATGACATGGTTGGCAATGTCAGAGAATGGACATCAGATTGCTGGATGCTGTCCTCCAGTGAAGAAAGGGATGATAATGGCGAAAAAAGCTGTGGTTTAATCGTCATACGCGATGGAGATTGGGCAACCCCCATCAAAAGATTACGTTCACTGGGTTACTTCACCTTTATGCCCAAAGACAGGTTTGCTTATGTTGGTTTTCGGCTGGTTCATTCTTTGTCAAATGGCAAACCCACAGCAACAATCCCCTACACAGTGGGTGACGTCGAATTTATAATGAAAGCAATTCCGGCTGGCAAGACCCTCAATCGCGGTGCTTATGGTCAAGAAACCGAGAAGCCGGTACATTCAGTCACCCTGAAACCTTACTATTTAATGGAAACAGAAGTCACTTGGCAAATGTACCAGCCCTGCATAGACGCCGGAGAATGCCCTGTCCCAAAATTTACTTATGAAGAGCAAGATTGGGGGCGCGGCAGCAAACCCGTAGTGAATGTAGGACTCAAAGAGATCACCAAGCATTACATTCCGTGGTTAAACCAGCAGACCGGCAAAACCTTTCGGTTGCCCAGCGAGTCTGAATGGGAGTATGCAGCAAGGGCGGGCACAACAACAGCCTACCACTGGGGCAACGACATCGATTGTGATATGGCCACTTATGGCCGCTCAAAATTATATTCTGCCAAGCAGTGTAATAAACAGGGTTCAACGGCAGTTAAAAGCTATCCGCCCAATGCTTTTGGTTTGTATGATATGCACGGCAATGTATCTGAACTTTTGCAAGATTGCTGGAGCCGCAACTACATTGGTGCCCCATCAGATGGCAGCGTCAGACTAAAGGCTTACACATGCGAACTAAAACTTGTCAGGGGCGGGAGCTGGGCTGACAGCGACGTGCGCAGCGCCAATCGAATAACCCAACGCCCCAGTACAATATTTAACAATAACCAGACTGGTTTTCGACTGGCTCAGGACCTTTGAGTGAGAACCTAATTACCGTTTAACCATTTAGTAATTTACATATTTATGACAAAATAGACATTATTCATTAATAAAATGGCATAGACCAAAACGAATAAATACTGTACACTCCCCGCTTATATTTTTTGATGGGTGCCATACCCATCGTTGTAGAAATATCTCGAAATCATTGGAAGACAATTAGTATTACGGAACGTCGTTAGCCTGGCTGTTCATTTAATTTAAACAAAAATTTATCATCGCTGGTAAATTTCTGCATGTGTGCGATAACCGCGATCCGGTTTTGCGCATCGTGCCGAGCTGGAGGTAAAACAAAAATGAAGCCACTTAAAACAGCCAAAGCATTGCTACTGGCACTGTCCACCGCAGCGGGTACCTTAGGCGCAAGTACAGCCCACGCGGAAAACTGGATACCCATTGGTATGGGCGACATGTTGATATTCATTCCGAGTGTAATGTTTGAAGCCACCAAAATATCCTCCAGCGACTACCAATTAAGCTGGATGGAACAAAACAATGCCACCAGTTACAAAATTGAACGGCTGACCGTTGACACCAGTGTTGAACCAACATCAGACGGCGCAGCGACTATATGGGCACCGGCTGTCGAGGTCTCCACAACCTATTTTGACGTACACCATGACATCACCTCATTTGACATGGGCGGCGAGCAAACCTACCGGTTGTCGAGCTGTGAAAACAATACTTGTACAGAACTCGACACCGTAAATTACAAAGTTTTCTCGGCTGACATGGCCAACACGGTTCCCCAGAACTTCACTGTCACGGAAGTTATTCTAGCCCCCACTGTCGGCTTGATTGCATCAGGCAAAGGCGAAGCTGAAGAGCACCGTCAAAACCATTATGCCCATGGGTATGGTTACAGCATGATCAGCGGCCATAATGCCTCCAATGGCAATAACGGCAATGGAAATGGCAACGGTAATAACGGCAACGGCAACGGTAAGAATCGTAGTATCAACCAGCCTACCGATGGCGTCGTCGCCAGTTTGATTGGTACGCCGCCTAAATCCTGGAGTATTAAATTAGAATGGAATGATGTACCCGGCGCTACCGTTTACTACATCACAAAAAAAATCATAAAAAACGGTGTTGTATCCAGAGCTAGTTTGCAAAACGTCGCCAGAACACACCCGGCTGTCTCCACTAGCTATAATTATGAGCTGTCTGCTGGGGTGTACGAATTCGAAGTTTCTGCTTGTTTTAAAGATGCAACTGGCCAGACTGAAATCGGTGGTTTTTGCGGTGGTGCCAGTACTGAGCTGCAAACAGATTACAGCCAACCTGCAAAAACCAATCTACAAGCAAGAAACATCCAAATCATCCAAGACGGGGTAGCATTGAGTGATAGCAATGTCGTGAAAGACGACTACACCTTTTCACTTAAATGGGAGCAACCACAAACAACCGACACCCTTTATGACTATAAAGTTTATGGTGAGCTACAAGGATTACTTGCAACAGTCCCCTACGTACAGGGCCAAACTTGGGCTTCGTTACCGCGAAGCACTAGAGCCGCTGATGCACCACATATGGTACCGGGCCGGGAGTTCTGCTATAAAGTCACCACTCGCTATAAAGAAGAAGATAAAAACGGTAACCCAGTACTCGATGACGACGGGAACCCGGTGATTATCTGGGGCGAGTACAACAATCCAGCCCCTTTTCGTTGCATCCAGATCGGTGATGCACCGGTTTTACCGGCCCCCAGCAACTTCACCATTTTGCAAGATCCTGATGTCGCTTACGCTGATTACCTCGTGGGTTATAACTTTACCTGGGACGCGGTTACCGATGCCGAATATTATCAGGTAGACCGAGATACCCCTAATGGCAGCGGCAACTGGATTGCAGTGTATGCGGGTAAAAACAGACAGGCCAGACAATACCTAACGCCCACCCCATCAGGTGCAGGGTACAGGGTCAGCGCCTGTGATAGCAGCGGTGTATGTGGTAATTACAGCCGTTTATACTTTGGCATTTTTGACGAAATAGGCACGTCTTCAACGGCAGATCACAGAACCCCTGCTTGCCTGTTCGCCCCAACAACAATATACAAAAATGAGCCCTTATCACTCGCTTGGTGTGCACCAGAAGAAGCAGGCGTAACCGGATACAAGCTAACCAGCCAAAACAGCGCTTGGACACATGAAGCCAATGTCGACACTTTTACCCTAACGTCTCAGGGCCTGCTTGCGCTTGAAGTGCCCAATGCAGATGTCCCCTCTATGTATAGCTTTAAAGTAACGGCCATCTATGGCAGTGACAGATATGAATTAAGTAACCCGGCCGCAGGTTTTGTTTTAGGTCAGAATGAGCCCCAAGACCCAAATAATCCACAAGGCGACAACACCGAGCAAAACAGCGTTACAGCAGCCGTAGACTCCGACAACATTGGCACCATTAAAGGCAGCACAGGTATCAGCGGCGGTGCTGCCAGCTACAGCGTGCCCATTCAGTTACCCCCGGGCCGTGCAGGTATGCAACCGGGCGTATCGCTCAATTACAGCAGCAATGGCGGCAATGGTTTAGTTGGCCAAGGTTGGTCACTTTCAGCGGGTGGTTCAATCTCTCGTTGTGCGACCACTTATGCCATCGACGGACGTCACGATGCCGTACGTTATGACAATAATGACAAACTGTGCCTTAACGGCCAACGCTTAATCGTCGCTACAGGCGGCTATGGTGCAATCGGCTCCACTTACCACCCTGAAATGAGCCCGACCACCAAAGTCACCTTAAATGGTGATTGGAGTCAGACATCAAGCTCTTTCACCGTAGAATTAGGCAATGGCCACATCCAGTATTTTGGCAATACAGATGATAGCGTCACCATACCAACGGACATAACAGTCCCCGATAGCTGGCGATTGGCCCAAACCAAAGACCTGCACGACAACAGCATTATTTACACCTACGAAGGTCGCTATCTCAAAACCATTCACTACACAGGCCGGGGTGATACGCAAGGCGACCGAGTAGTTACCTTTAATTACGAAACTCGAACTGACACCAGTGGTGGCTATCGCGCGGGGGGTTATATTGGCCGCGACAAACGCTTAACAACCATCATCACCTCAGTGAACAATACAACCGCAAACCGCTATAACCTTGGGTATCAAGCGTACAATGGCCGAAAGAGCATTCTGAGCAGTCTTGAACAGTGTTTTGGTGACGGCACAAGCCATTGCCTTCAAATGACCACTTTTGAAGTACAGCCATTGGCAACAACCGTATTCGCTGACACTACAGCCACATCGAAAACATTTGGCACAGATGACAGTTCATATAACTCAACCTTTGGGGTGCATTCAGATTACAACGGCGATGGCAAAAACGACCTGCTGGTCAAACCCAAGTACAACGGCTTTGCCAGCTTATATTTAACCTCGCCAGAAGATACGCCCGCCAACGCGCCCATAGAATTAGACACCCTATACAACGCGGCTGAATTAGAAAGTTTTAGCTTCGCCAAAGTGGTCAACCAAAGCATGGACTTTAACCTCGATGGTCGCATTGATGTCGTCGGCTTGAGTGATGTCAATCAACGGACGGGCACCGTAAAAATCAGCTGGTATAACGGCACAATAATGGACACCGTCGACACAGGTGTGCCATTTAACTGTAATAATTTGGCCACAGGCACCAATATCCGAGATTGTTCGGTGTATATCATCGACATCAACAAAGATGGAAAAATGGACCTGCTGACCAGCAGCCAAGCCAACACAACGGTTACGCCCGTTGTCAGTTCGTGGACGGTTTACCTCAATACCCACAGTGGTTCGAAAGACACCATAGGGCAAACCAGCTTTACCCAAGACGCAACACTGACCAACGCGATAAACCCCATTCAAGCCGCCATGCAAGTGATGGATATTGATGGCGATGGTTATGACAACCTAGTGTTGAGTCAACAGGGCAAAATTGGCCGAGCAACAGACGGCACCAACGTCCGAGCCTTTGAACTGAATCTAGATGATGGCCTGCTTGAAGAAATGCCATCGTACCGTATAGACATGCGTGGTAACGCCACTGGCGGACGATTTGTCGACTTTAACCAAGATGGTTTGGCAGATTATCTCTACGCCGAATATGATGAAAGAGTCGAGCAATTTGAAGATGCCAAAGCTTGGCGTTTACGCATTAACACCGGTGACGGATTTGTCACATCAGATGCGCAGTCGACACTTGACACATTAAACCTGCCCATTGGTTACCATGTCTGCCGCAACACGACCACAGGCTTAGATGAAGACAGTGACATGACCGGTTTCGCGCAAACTGTCGATTACAACCGCGATGGTATCACCGACATCCTGATGCCGGGTGCTTTGATGAACCTATCTGACCAGTCAGCCACCGGTGGTGATTGCAAACTGGGCAACACCTTTCTCAACCACAAATATGACTTATACAAGTGGGATTTATGGTTAGGTAAAAGAGGCGATAATGGCACCGTCACCTTTGACGAAGCAGCCAGTGCTAACCTGAATATATTGGCACCGTTAACCGACTTCAATCTAATCGATTTTAATGGAGACGGATACGTCGACGTTGTGACGCGATTGGGCCGTGCTCACATGAATGGTCCAGCGGGTAAAACGGCCCCAGGCCTCTATGTTTATCAAAACAGCAACGCTGCCACCGACCTCATCACCGAAATCACCGATGGCATGGGTTTACTGACCCAGTTTGACTATGGCGTGTTGAGTGCACCCAGGGTTAACGATAGAAAACTCTACAACAACGACTTTGCCAACAGCATTTTCCCCAACATCAACTTCACCACCACCGACACCGTGGTTAAAGCCATGCACACCACCAACGGCTTTGACGAAAGCACACTCAACACCACCCACTTTACTTACAGCGCTGCACGCTTTAATAAAGAAGGCCGGGGTTTCCAAGGCTTTGGGGTGATTGAAGAAGAAAATGAACTTGCGGGCATTACCACCAAAACAACCTATAGCCAAGATTTCCCTTACTCGGGCATGGTTGAAGAACAACTCACCTATGTGACAGGCGAAGACGATGCCGATAGATTTATCAGTAGAACACTCAATCGCAAGTTCGTGCAATCTAGTCTAACCGCGCCGTTTGTGGCCTATGCCGAACAAAGCGGTAGCCAAAGCCAAGAGCTGGCTGATGTGGGTGTAACTCCAATTATCAAAACCACCACCTACAGCACAAAATTACTCAACTTACTGGGTCATCCAACCGACACCAGCAGCACCGTGTGCGATGGCGGCATTTTAAGTGTTGATGACAAAGGCGATGAGAATAAAACCAACGACACCCTGAGCTTTGCTTGCAGCCCAGCTGCCCCGTGGTCAAAAACCACCTCGACAGCGATCGGTTACAAAACAGTAGAAAACGTCACAAAACCCGAAACAGTCACCACCACAGCAACAGTCAACTACATTGATGACTTGATGGCGACCCGAGACCATGTGGTATTGGTGGTCAATAAGACCATGGTGTACAACGACAACTGGACAGTACAAACGGTTATCACCACCGACGAAACCCCAGTGTCAGGTGACTATGCCAAAGCACCGCCACTGACACAAACCTTCAGTTATTATGGCGACCCCAGTGTGCCTAACAGTAACAATGCTGATGCCAATGGCCAGCTCTATCGGGTCACTTCATCTAGCGACACTACAGGCAACGACCAAGGCATACAAGAAGCACGCTGGGTACAAACCCAATACACTGACGATGGCTACTTTGTCACCACAACCCAAAACAGCCAATGGCTTGCCACAAAAGATGCCTCAGCCCAAACGGTTAAACTCACCACCGGGCAGGTAGAAACCACAACCGATGCCAACGGCAATGTCGTCACCAACCATTATGATGGCTTCAATCGCTTAATAAAGGTGTCGACGCCGGGCGTGCCCGATGTCACATCCGGTATTCAATTGTGCACAGGCAAAGCCATTGGCGAATGTGAAGACGACGAATTCTACCGCTCCGTGACCCAGCAAGCGGGCACCCCAACGTCGTATCAATACCTCAACAAAACAGGCACTGCACTGCGTACAACAACAATCGGGTTCAACACTGACCTGATTGAAAGCAAAACGACATACAACCCCAAAGGCCAAGTGACAGAGCAAACCTCACAGGCAGGCACTGTGACCTTCGGCACCTATGACTTGCTGGGCAGACCGGAGAGCAAAAAAGTCGACTTTGACCCACAAGACTATACCGTGGACTATACCTACGCCGGTTTAACCACCCATATGGATATTATCGCCCATGGCGCAGGCAACAACCGCGACATCACTCGCACCGTCAACAGCGCAGGGAAGTTAATGACCAGTGTTGATGAAATAGGCAATAGCACCTACTACCGTTACAATGCAGCAGGCTTGCCAACGGTTATTCAAGGGCCGACTGGCATTCAAACCACTGCGCTTTACAATGCTTTGGGTCATAAAATTTTGATGAACGACCCCAATCAGGGCGACATGCACTTCAGCTACAACGCCTTGGGTGAATTGCGCAAACAAACCGATGCCGTAGGTACGACCTTGCGTTTTAACTACGACAAACTGGGCCGCATGACAAGCCGCACCTCAGACAAAGCTGATGAAGTCGCCCTTAGCCACACTTGGGTGTTCGACCAAATGGCCTATGGCACCCTCAGCGACGAGCAAATTGGCAATGGCACCGATTTCGCGAAGAGTTATGGTTACGACACCAAAGGACGAATGACCAGCGTCACCACCTGGCTTGACGGCGCACCCTATACCCAGAGTTTCGAGTTTGACCCAGCCTTTGGCCGCCTTAAAGCAATGCATCACCCAGATGGCGAAACCATCATGCAGTACAGTTACAACAACGATGGTTTCCCCATCTCTGAATCCACTAGTGATGGCAAAATGCAGCGCACCATCATCGACATGGACCACAACGGTTTATTGACAGAAGTCGGTTACGGCAACGGGCTCAATACCAAAACCCAACGTACCACCGGTGGTGCCATCACCAGCATATGCGCCACCATAAATGGCGCCGATTGTTTGGCGTTTGACCGCATTCAACACATCGATTACCAAAATTACGACAGCTTCGGCAACTTGGGCAAACGCATCAATCACAGCCAGCAAGTCACCGAAGAATTTGCCTACGACCTGCAAGACCGTTTAACCGAAACGCAAAAGTCAGGATACAACGGGCTTGGTCACTACGGTAATGCCAATGTCGCCCAAACGGTTAACACCCATTATCGATATGACGACAGCGGCAACCTCACCAAAAAGAGTGACTTCTCGACGGATGTAGATGGCAGCTATGTGTACGGCTCGGCAGACCCAGCCGTCCGTGCCGCCAACGGTAATGCAGGCCCGAATGCCGTGCGTCAGGTCACCTTAGCTGACGGTGCGTTTGGTTTGCCGGCATCAGGTCGAACCATGAGTTTAACCTACGATAACAACGGCAACCTTCTGACAAAAACCATCACACTAGTGTCAACAGGCAGCGAGCCACTGACGTATCGGTCAATGGTGTACAACAGCAACAACAAACCGATTGAAATCACCAATTACAACGGCACAACCACCCGTTTTGAATACGGCAGCGATGGATTGAGATACAAACAAATCTCACCAAGCAAAACCACCTATTACATCGGTGGTGGCATCTATGAAATTGAAGAGGACACCAGTAACAGTGAAACCACAAAGCGCAGTTACATCGGCGACTTTGGGTTAATCACCCTAAAACCTGATTTGACCAAAGAACATAAATATCTGCACCGCGACCGTCTGGGGTCTATCGACACCATTAGCAATGGCGATACGAGCGCCAGTATATTCGACCTAGCTGCCTCACTGGCAGAGCAACGCAGCTTTAATGCTTTTGGTAAAGCCAGAACGGCTCAAGGTGCAATTGAATCGGATGGGACTGAAGGTAGTGGTTTGTTGCCATCTGATACAGCAACACCCAGAGGTTTCACCAACCACGAGCATCTTGGGGATAGCGGCATTATTCATATGAATGGGCGAGCTTATGATCCGGATTTGGGGCGGTTCCTCAGTGTAGACCCGTTAATATCAGATCCAAGCAACGGGCAGACGCTCAACCCCTATTCCTACGTTAGAAATAATCCACTCAAATATACTGACCCGTCAGGGTATACCGAAGACGAAAAGGACAAAACCTTAAAGGAAAAACATGCAGAAGAAGGGGATGGCTGTTCGGGTGATCCCCTGTGCGCAGTCATTATGCGTAATTCCGGTAACGGTGCAGCCAATGGCAAAAGCAGTGATACTGATGACACTGCTGATACGGACAGCCTGACCTCTGATACTGCATTAGCAGCAGGAATGGCTAATGTAGATGCAATGATTGCAAATATGGATGCTATGATGGGCACTGCACCTGAAGTGCCAGACTTCTCGTTAGTAGAGGTCGGTGCAGGTCTGGTTACATATGGGGACGCAGCCTATAAAGCATATAGTGGAGATTACGGTGGTGCCTTTTATTCCGCTCTAGAAGAAACTGTTTTTATAGGGCTTGGGCTAATATCATGGGGTACGGGCTATGTGGGTTATAAAATATACAAAGGGAAGAAGTTAGTTGATAAGGTTAACGACATCGACTTTTCAGCCATTAACCCTGGGCCGTTGGCAGACAATTTGGCTGGTACATTTGCAGGTGGTAGATATACTGCTCATACACTGCAATATGATACTATTCTCTACAGAGCTGGGACTCTCAATGAACCATTAGGGCGATTCTTTAGTCTTAAAGCGCCTACAAGTGCATTGCAGCAGAGAATTGATTATGCTGTTTTGCCTGTTTGGCCCGGTGGGGGAAAATCACCACTAGACACCATTTTCAAAATTAAAATACCTAAAGGTACAACAGTGTATAAAGGACAGACAGGCTCTCAAAACGGCATTTATGTCGGTGGTGCAGAACAAATAGTCCTACCAACACCGTGGTTGATAAATGGTTTAAAAGTCGTTAAATCGAGTAAACTCAAATGAATCTAATTGAACAAATAGATAACAAGTTAGAAAGAATGACCGTTGTACTTAGGGCTTGTGGTAATGATAATTGGGCTGATGCTATCCAAAATGTAAGATGTGAATTATTAAATGATCGCTCTACTGCAAGAACCAAGGTATTTTCAATGTATGGGGGAATGGGATCTCTAAATGATTTGGTGCTGTATAAAAATGGCAACCCAATGATAAAAGAAAATATTGAGTTTGACGGGTTGCGTTCAGAACTTTACAATTTGTGCCAATCCTTATAAAACGGATCCAAAGCGCTCCTAAGGACAGTCACAATAATAGATTGCAAAACAAACGATCTAAAATTGAACTGTACAACCAATAAAAGGATTATCTGACGGGCAACGATTAAATTATTCGACAATCAAGAAAATTGAGCGGTTATTGGGATTTAATCTGATATTTTGAACACAACAATTTGAGTAACTACTGTTCGCGGTTACTCAAATTATCAAGTTTGAGGTTATTTTGTTTGATTGATACTGTCAGCCAACACCGGCGTGAAAAAGCTGACCATTTTGGTTAGCATGAAAGTACAACATTGACGCCTTACCGGCAAATCCGGCGAACTTCCCTTCAAAATTCTGTACCAACTCCAGCCATTCGTCCTCATCGATATTTAACGATTTAAGTGCGCCCAGCTGGTCTGCGTCGATATAGCCCTTTTTGCGCGGATGAACAGAACGTCCGGTACTGTCTGCCAAAGTCAAATAATCAATCAAAGAAAAGTCGATACCATTCGAGTCATTTTTTGCAGTAAACGGCAGCAAGGAATTGGGTTGAAATACGGTGTTATTCGGCGCTTTTTCGTTTGCGCCACATCTTGCCTGCTCACTGGTCCGCTTGGTTTTTTCCTGCACCAAAGGCATTATTAGACAAAGCCAACAAAATAATTCAAAGCAATGCCAACGGACTTAATGCCATCATCATTGTATATCCTTTAAATATGACTGTTACGCAATACATCAAGAGGAATATCGTATGCTCAATAAATTGATTAATGTTCAGCTCGACATTAATCAATACGGTTATTTTCTTGAGGTCGATGCTTAATATTGATCTCTCCTGTACATAATTCGGATAGCTAAGGTCATTATCCATTGGTTGTTATTCAACCAAATAACAATGACGACAGAGGTGGATTCATCATTACATTCTTTTTTATTTCTCATGGAAGAGTCACCTGACATTGACATCAGTTTCTCGTCTGGTGATGAAAGTATCACCCAACTAAGCGAAGAGAGTGATGGTTTGGGAGGTGAGCTTTTTACTCAGGATGGGTGGATAGCAAGGTTCAGTCAATATAAGACATTGTACAAATAACCGCTGTCCCGTGCACACTTCGGATAAGAAAGGTGCCTAAGGACAGTCACGATAATACGAGTGATGGGCTAAGCGAAGAAGCTCAACACTAATAATAAACGCCCAAAGATAGTCACATATAAAGCGCAAAAAGCATTCATTTAAAGTAACTGTCCTTTTATTTTAATGGACGTGACGACCTATATGAGACATTGTTTGTACATTGGCATCAGTACCAACACCAGGAAAACCAAGGGAAATCTTTTTACCAGCTGCCATTTTCGCCAAAATAGTGCTCCACATAATGCTGCCAACAGGGGTTGTGATATCAAGTCTATATGCATAACAACATCCAGTATGGGCACTATTAAATTCATTCAAATTTCTAAAATAGACATGCCCTGAAGGCGTAATTTGCCACAGCAACTTACTTGCATCATTTACATCAACAAAAACAGTGGCATTAGCGCCAAAGCTACAGACTAATAAAACTGACATTAAAAACTGTTTCATTTATTTACTCCAAAATTAGTGATATTTATGTTCAGGCTACGCCCTTGTGAACGAGGTTGATATTGGCTATGCCATTGATTTTTTGGCGATGTAAAAGTGATGAAACCAGTACAGTCACCAAGCAATTTACTAATATAAAAAGATGATAAGAGCAGCTTTAGGAAGAAGGTAAGAACTTTCTTGTAACATTCCCTATTTACCACTTAAAACTCCATAATACGATTGCGATGAGTAGGTTATCGAAATGGCCAGTCAATGTCTAATATAAAAAACATTCAAAAAACGTTATAAACAAGTAATACAAGTTTTGCCTTTAAAAGCCAACACAGCTAAAGCCGACCAAAAAGCACCACAGCAACAATCAAATTGAGTAAACCCAAAGCTCTGACTGTACTGGGTTGCGCCAACGACTTTAATTTATCAGCGTCTTGCTGCGTCAACCTAGCCACAAATGCGATGAATTTAGCCATGACCTTTGATGCGTGAAGTGTAAAGACCAGGCAGTAAACACCAAAGCAAACAGTACATAATAGATTAATCAAAACTCACCTTCCTACCTACCCACCAATATGCTTATCCAAAAAATCCAGCACCGCCAACACTCAAACGGTTGCTTTCGTCATAATAACCATGGGCTTCGTCGTCCATCTCGATGAATTGATAGCTTTTGCCAATCTCATCCATGGCGCTCATCAGTGACTGGGCCTGTTCGATGGGCGCTCGTTCATCTTGGGCACCGTGAATAAGCATCACTTGCGCTTTGATCTTTTTGACGTTAAACACCGGCGAACGGCTTTTGAGGTCTTCGTTGTTTTCGCCCAGCACCTCTTTCAAATAAGCCAATCCACTGCTGCGCTGAGCAATATCACCCAGCTTAAACATCATTGGCAGATTGTATACCCCGGCAGATCCTATCGCGCAACGATAAAGATCAGGCTCTTTTACTACGCCCATCAACGCCGCATAACCGCCATAACTGGTGCCATACAGGCAAATACGTTTGACATCGGCAACCCCTGTGGCAATCATCGCTTTGGTTGCATCGGTCAGGTCGTCTTGCATCAAAGTACCCCAATTGCCTTTGCCTGCCTCTTCAAACGCTTCGCCAAACCCGCCGCTGCCACGATAATTCATCTGCAAAACGGCATAACCTCGGCTGGCCAATAGCTGAACTTCCCAATCAAAACCCCAAAAATCCCGAATGCCATGTGGGCCACCGTGTGGCACGACCACCATCGGCAAGCCTTTGTCTTTACCGTTGGGCAAAGTTAAATAACCCCTTATTATCGTATCATCGCGCGTTTTAACCGTTACCGATTGGGTCTTTGCCATCAACTTAGGATCAATCCACTGTCGTTTGCTGATCAACCAACGCAGTTCTACTTTTTTAGAGTCAAACAAATAATAACTGCCCGGATCAGAATCAGAATAAACGTAAACAATGGTTTTTGTGGTGTCTTTTGAAGCACTGGTAATGACCACATCCTTGTCTTTAAACGTCACCCGCAGGTTGTGGTGCAGCAGGGTTTTGGCATCTTTGGCATCGATATACTGGTAATCAGGCAAACCCAAATCGGTGCCTACGCCTATAATCCGCCGCTTCGAAAAGTCCCACAACATATTAGAGATGTCGACTTTGGAGTTGTGTACCAGCTTTTTTGCTGATTTAGACTTTAAATTATAAAGAAACAAACCCCGAGTGCCATCGCCCACGTTAGCAACAAAATAAACCCCTTGGTTGTCTTGAGTAAAACTCAACGGGTATACATCCCCACCCTCGAATTTAAACGATGATTCTTGCCAGTCGTCATCCGCTTGGGCTTTGTACGAGATCAGCTGCTCATTGTCGTCGTCTCGCCCCACAG
>JABSOG010000179.1 GCA_013216025.1 Algicola sp.
AGTTGTGGGCTTATTAAGCTTTGGAGGTTTTAACCCAGTTTACGCAGAAGACGAGCCAACACCAGAAGAGCAAGCTATTATCGACTCTACTGAAGAGGCCGATGCAGCAGCAGCCAAAGCTGAAGCTGAAAAACTGGGCAAATCGGTCGCGGCACTTTATTTAATCCCCGATTTTGACAATCCCTCGGGCGAATCGATTGATGTTGATACCAGAAAGGCGTTGATCAATCTGTGCGCCGAGCTGAAAATCGCCATCTTCGAAGACAATCCCTACGGGCTTTTTTACTACAACAACGACAAAAAACCGACCATGTATCAGCTAGACGACAAAGGGGTGGTTTATCACTTGGGCTCTTTTGCCAAAACCATGTGCCCGACTTTGCGCATCGGTTATATTCTCACGCCCGACCATGAATCGGCGGCCCAACTGGGCAAAGTGAAATCTTTGGTGTCGGTTAATACCAGCCAATTTACCCAAGCAGTGGCCGGTGGCATAATCTTACAAAATGACTGCTCTTTGGCCAGTCAGGTAAACCAAGCGGCCGATTATTACCAAATCAACCGCGATACCATGCTCGAAGCGCTGCAACACTCATTTAGTGATATGGCCGGGCAAGTGAGTTGGAACGAACCTCAAGGCGGCTTCTTTCTCACGGTGAAAATGCCGTTTGTGTTTTCGAGAAGTGAGGTGAAACAGTGCGCAGCAAAATATAATATTTTGTGTATGCCCAGGGCCTACTTTTCGTTAGATGGCACACCCGATCATTACGTGCGCTTGTCGTTTAGCTACGTTACCCCAGCACAAATTCGCGAGGGGATTGCGGCATTAAAACAGTTTACCCAAGATCATATGGCCGCAATGAAGGGCGAATGTGATGCATAAAACGGTAGATGTTGAATTGATTAATACCGCGTTAGCCAAGCGTTTGCAGCCGTTTGACCTAAGCGCTCAGTCTATTGCAGATGTGCAGTATGGTTTGACCGAAGCATCGCTGCGGGGCATCGATACCCATGGTGTGCGTTTGCTTGACTGTTATCTTAAAGAATTGGCTGGCGGACGCGCGAACCCCATCCCTGAATTTAAGCTGCACCAACGAATGCCCAGTGCAGCCACTTTGGATGCTGATGGGAGCCTTGGCATTGTCGCGGGTATGCATGCCATGCGCTGTGCTGTCGACACCGCAAAAACCCAGGGCATTGCTGCGGTGGCGGTGAAAAACTCCAATCATTATGGTGCCGCTTCTATATATACGCTGTATGCAGTAAAACAAGGCATGATTGGCCTGACCTTCAGCAATACTGATGCTTTGATAGCGCCGTTTAACGGGATAGAGGCCATGCTTGGCACCAACCCCATCAGCATGGCTGCACCGGGGGCCAATGGCGATATCTTTTGCTTGGATATGGCGTGCTCTCAAGTTGCCTATTCCAAAGTCAAATACCTAATGGCCCAAGGTGAGCCAGTTGATGAGACATGTATGCATACTAGCCCAAACGACGGGCAGGTTGGGGCACTCAAGGGGGTGGGCGGATACAAAGGCATGGGCTTGACCCTGATGGTGCAAATTCTGACCGCCATTTTAACCGGGTCGTTAATGGATCATCAAATGAGTCATTTGTATGAGGAGCCCTATGACCAACCCAGACAAGTCAGCCATTTTATGATCGCCATTAATATTGCGGCCTTTATATCGCCTGATGCTTTTGAGTCGAGCCTGTCGGCCCTGTTCAAATCTATACGCGACAGCACCCGGGCAGATCCCGATGTCAGTATTTTGGTCCCCGGTGATCTTGAACAACAACAATACCGCCAACGAACCACAGAAGGCATTCCACTGTCACCGGCTGAATATCAGCTGTTGTTCGAATAAATCTGCTGCGCATCATGACTGAATCATTGACCATCGATACCCTTTTTGCCGACTGTCGCTGGCGTTTATGTCACTTAGACAGTGAAAAAAGTACCGCCACCTTTAATAAGCTCAGCCACTGTGAGTTGAGTGAGCATAACTTTGCCGACCATCGTTTTATGAATCACCAACCCGGTGACTTTGTCACGGTGCCATTAAAAGCTTTGATGCAGCTGATGTTACAGGAGCAAAACGCGCTAATGTTACGGGAGCAAGAGGTTAAAAGCGGCAAACCGGCCCACTATATCTTTCACTCGGCTTTTTGCGGTTCTACATTACTGTCGCGGGCACTAGATGAACCGGGCCGGTGTTTGTCAATCCGCGAACCCTATGCGTTGACACAACTGTCAGCTTTTAAACGCGCCAACCCTGCCTATGTGGCGCAATGGGCCGCTTGGCCGCAATTGTTGAAACTGACGTTGTATTTTATTGCCCGAGGGTACGACGAAAACGAAGTGACAGTCATTAAGCCCACCAACAGCGCCAATAACCTAATCCCCGACTTGCTGGCATTA
Source organism: Algicola sp. (assembly GCA_013216025.1). Lineage (GTDB taxonomy): Bacteria > Pseudomonadota > Gammaproteobacteria > Enterobacterales > Alteromonadaceae > JABSOG01. Next base: position 2,426 of record JABSOG010000179.1, read on the forward strand.
AATACCAATGCCCAGGCGTTAATGCTCAGTACGTCATTACGCCAGTTTTTGGTGTCGAATCTGAAAAAAGGCCCGAGTTTTCACTCATTTTGCCGAACGTTAGTGAGCCAACTCAATATTGATACGGGTTATTGCGATAAACACCGCATCCAAAACATTGATGCTTTAACCCCTTTACAACAAGCGGCCTTAGTGTGGCAAATGCATCAGCAGCAGTTTAAACAAGCCAAACATACTCTGTCTTTCGACCAGTTTATGAAAGACAAACCCGCTACGCTTGCGCGTTGCAATCAGCTTTTTGGTTTGGGACTGAGTTCGGCGCAACTAGAAAACAAGCTTGGCAGCGATATTTTTAAGCGTCACGCCAAAGAACAAAAAGGAGATTACACACAAAGGGAAAAGCTGCTTGAAGACGCCCAAATCACCGCCGAATATGGCGAGGTTATTGAGCAAACGGTTGATTGGCTTTTAAGCTTTTAGGGCTGGCGCAGAAATTAACTCACGGCAATGACGGCATCCAAATTATAGAATCGGGTTCGGTATTGGCAACCCTAAATTGAAATGTCTCTACCTTGGTTCTGTGGCTTTAGATTATTTGCTATTGATTTTCTCGTATAGTTTGCTTACTTTTTCTTGAGCGGCTTCAAGTTCTGCTTGTGATAATTGCTTGGCAATAATATCTCTGTTTTTTATTGCGCTTTTGTAATCGTTTTTTGCAGCCACACAAAACCATATATAGGCTTTTATTTTGCTCTTAGTAACACCTTGTCCTTGGTAATACATCAATCCCAGATTCTGTTGTGCAGATAAATAACCTTGCTCAGATGCCTTGGTGTACCAATGGACTGCTTGCTTAAAATCCTGAACAACGCCTTGCCCACTTTTATACATCAATCCCAGATTGAATTGTGCGTCAGCATAGCCCTGCTGAGCTGCTTTGGTATACCAGTGAACGGCTTTCTTGAAGTCTTGAATAACGCCCTCTCCTTTGGCGTACCTCAAAGCCAGTCTGTATTGTGCGTCAACATAACCTTGCTCAGCTGCTTTGGTGTACCAGTGAACGGCTTTCTTAAAGTCTTGAACAACGCCTTCTCCCTTGTTATACATCATACCCAGATTGAATTGTGCGTCAACTGAGCCCTGCTCAGCCGCTTGGGTGTACCAGTGAGCGGCTTTTTTAAGGTCTTGAACAACGCCTACTCCGCTGTCGAACATCCAGGCCAGACTGTATTGTGCTTTTGCATTACCCCGCTCTGCTGCTTTATTAAATAACGAAACCGCATTTTTGTGATTACCGTTGTTATATTCCACCAAGCCATCATCGTAATCATCAGCAAAGGTAGACAAACTAAGCGTAAAAAGAATAACTGATATGATCTTGAGCATACAGACTCCATTTTTAGGTGGGTTAATGGGTTAATACTTATACTAGTTCAGCGAGTTGGATTAATCCAAACTGAGGCAGTGCACGACTTTCCGCCAGTTACCGCACTCAGGATCATTGTGCTATTTCAAACTAGTCACATCGAAATAATCCACCTCCAGCATTAAATAAATCGGTTTGCCGTTGTTTATGGTCTCAACATCCTGTAAAAACATGCATCTAGGCGTTTTAAATTTAAAGCGCCTGGTAGACGCTATTAGTTATGTGAGTATTCATGGGAGTAAAGTTTGTTTTTTGAGGGGTCAGAAAAAAAGGTTGAGATCACCATCGACGGCGACAAAATGTCGTTGCTTGAAGACTTGCCACAAAGCTTTTGGGCGCAAATGGTCGCGCAATGCGGGGCGATGATTGTGTCACAAATGAGTCAGCCTAACTGCAAAGCGTTTTTGTTGTCTGAGTCGAGTTTGTTTGTCTGGCATGACCGGTTATTGCTCATTACCTGTGGTCAGACCCGGCTGGTTAATGCGGTTGAGTACTTTGTTGAAAAAGTCGATAAGCAGCTGATATTACAGCTGATTTACCAGCGTAAAAACGAGTATTTTGCTTCGGCCCAGTCGAGCAGTTTTGTTGATGATGTGCGTTTACTCAACCGCCATATGCCTGGTGTTGCCTACCGGTTTGGTGAGCTTTATTCGCACCATAATTATTTGTATCACCTCGATAATGATTATCAGTCGTCAATGGATGCGACCACTTGCGAGTTGCTGGCGTATCAAATCAGTCGCTCGGCATCGGCACACTTAACGGCACCGGGATTGACCGGGTTAGAGATCCGCCAGTTTTTGCAACTTGACAAACTGGTGCCTGGTTTCACTCTCGACGATCATGTGTTTTCACCCTTCGGTTATTCGTTAAATGCGATAAAGGGCAACAGTTATCTGACCATTCATGTTACGCCGCAATCAACCAGCAGTTATGTCAGTGTTGAAGCCAATTTTGATTTACTGGCCAAAGCCCCGTTGTTGCTGGAGATTTTAGCGCCCGCCTGTTTTGATTTGGTGTGTTTCAATCAACCTCAATTCGCGCAAAAAGCCGCGCAGATGGTGCCAAAGCAATACGTCAGCAAAGAGTTGGTCCATAAAACGCTGGGTATTGGTCTTGATGTGTGTTTTGCCAATTATATTCGGCCACAGCATGACTTTGGTCAGCCCACCCATTTGGATTTATCTTCAGAGCATCGTGTATTCTGACGTGTTAGACGACTGGTACAAATTGGGTATTTGAGATAAACTAGGTCAATATAACCGTAGATAAATGTCGTATATTTACCCCGTGACCATCATCCGATTACACTTACCCATCAATTTATTAAAGACGCTTTTGTTGTGCTTCTTCTTGCAATTAACCGTACTGCATTCAAGTGCTGTGGCAGCAGAATTTACGCCAGCAGAGCTTAAAGCTTCCCGCGTTAAAGCGACCTTTGTCTATCAAATATCAAAATTCATTACCTGGAAAAACGAGCAATCAATTGAGACGTTTTATTTTGGCATTGTCGGTCAAGATAAAGGTTTGTTTGACGTTTTAAGTGCGATGAATGGCGAGTTGAAACACGGTAATAAACCGGTTTATGTGGAGCGGATTAAGGACAATAATTTAGGCCGGGTTGCGGCTATGCATTTGGTTTTTGTGACGGTTTCTGCCAAAGACAAACTACGCCAGATTGCCCGCTTGGCCAGACATACCAACACCCTTATTATCACCGAAAATCATCACCTTAAAAGCGATTTTATGCTTAATTTGGTGTTTAAAAAAGGAGATAAAGCCCACTTTGAATTTAACTCAAGCAATATGGTTGCCGAGGGCCTGACGATAAAAGACCGATTAAGTGCGCTGGGCTCAGAGATCATTGCTGAGCAGTTACTGCGAGAAACCGAAGACAGCATGTTTGCCCTGCAAGGTGAAATGCAAAACAAGGTGATAGAGCTGGGTAAATTACACCAGCAAAACCAGCAGCAATCGACTTTACTCCTCGAAAAAACCCAGCAATTGCGCAGCGCCGAACAAAAGCTGGTTAATGCCGCCAAACAACTGATTGATATTCAGGTGTTGTTGCAACAAACCCGGCAGGGGTTAGATGAGCAAAAGTTAAAATTGGGCGCCAGCGAAGCTGAATTGGCTCAGCAAAAACAGCAGATCAAACAAAAAGAGCAACAGATCAACACCCTGACCGGGGATGTTACAACGGTTCAAGATAACCTCGAACAATTGAAAACTGCCGAGACTACTTTGCAAGCAGAGCTGGACTTAAAACGTGCCGACATCGAATCTTTGGGCATTACAGTGTCGAGGTTAGTTTATGGTTTGAGTGTGTTGCTGGGGGTGTTGGCACTGGTGAGCTTTTATGTTCAACGTAAAAAAGTGCAGATGGCCAACACAGTCAACCGCAAGCTGCAACGGGTAGACAAACTCAAAGATGAATTTTTGGCCAATACCTCTCACGAATTAAAAACACCGCTTAACGGGATCATCGGTTTGGCAGAATCGTTGATTGACGGGGTGGCCGGACAGCTACCTGAAAACGCCAATAAAAACCTTGCCATGGTGGTGGCCAGTGGCAAGCGCTTGTCGAATTTGGTCAACGATATTCTTGATTTTTCGAAACTGAAGAACCGTAATTTGTCATTGAACACCAAACCGGTTGATTTAAAGAGTCTGGTTGAGGTGGTGTTAACTTTGTCACGTCCTTTGGTGGGCGACAAAACGCTCAAACTCACCAATGCCATTAGCGATGACATTCCGGCGATCTTGGCCGATGAAGACCGTGTACAACAAATTTTGTATAACCTGGTGGGTAACGCCATCAAGTTTACTGTTGCTGGTGAGGTTACCGTTGGTGCCGACGTTTTAGGTAAGAAGGATTTGGGTGAACAGGTTAGTGTCACTGTCACTGACACCGGCATTGGCATTGCGCAGGACCAATTTGCCACTATTTTTGATTCTTTTGAGCAAGTAGAGGGCCACGATCAGCGCCAATACAGTGGTACTGGGTTGGGATTGGCGGTCAGCAAACAGCTGGTTGAGTTGCATGGCGGCAGCATTGGGGTTAAGTCTACGTTGGGTTTTGGCTCTACCTTCAGTTTTTCTTTGCCGATCACTGGTGATGCCATCCAGAGTGATATTTGCACCGAGCGGGCGGTTGCCCGATTGCATAGGCTCGACTATGGCACCGTATTAACACCTCAACAAAACGGCGGCAACTCTATTGTTCAAAACTCTATTGGTCATAAAAACAGCGGTCAAAATGGTGATCAGAGCCTATTTCGCATTCTGCTGGTTGACGACGAACCGATCAATCGACAGGTATTACTCAATCATTTGTCGTTGCAAAACTATCAATTGACTGAAGTCACTGGCGGACAGGAAGCCTTGGATGCCATCGAAAACCAAGCGCCGTTTGATTTGGTTTTACTGGATCTTATGATGCCCAAAGTGTCGGGTTATCAGGTGTGCAAAAAGCTGCGCGAGACTTATCCAGCCACCGATTTGGTGGTGATATTTTTAACCGCCAAAAATCAGGTTGCCGATTTGGTGCAGAGCTTTGAGGTTGGGGCCAATGATTACCTCAGTAAACCCGTCTCTAAATACGAACTATTGACACGGGTAGAGACTCATCTTAAGTTTCTCGACATTAATCGCAATCTTGAACGCAAAGTGTTTGATCGAACCAACGAACTGGTTCATGCAGAGAAAATGGCCTCGTTAGGTACCCTGACCGCTGGGGTGGCCCACGAAATCAATAATCCCACCAACTTTGTGCATGTCAGTACGCAAAACCTGATGGCTGACTTAGAAAATTTTCAGCAGTTTCTGTTTAAGTTAGCCGGTGAAGACGCCGAGCAAGCGATATTGGACAGTTTTAACCAACGATTTAAACCTATGTATCAGCATTTGGCGACGATTAAAGATGGCACGCAGCGCATTCAACTCATCGTTAAAGACCTGCGGGCTTTCACCCAGCTTGATGCTGCCGATCATAAAACGGTGGTGATCACCGAGTGCCTGCAATCAACCATTAATTTGGTCAAAACAAAAAATAACTCGGTAGCCAAATTTTCCACCGAGTTTGTTGATGCGCCAAAACTGTTGTGTTACCCAGCGCAACTCAATCAGGTGTTTATGAACTTAATCGTTAATGCGTGTGATGCCATAAGGGCTAAGTTACGACAGCAAAAGGATGATACACCGGGGCAAGTGATCGGGGGTTGTCGAGTTGTAGATGAACACATTGAAATAACCGTAAAAGACGATGGTTGTGGTATGAATGAACAGACCAAAAAGAAGTTATTCGAACCGTTTTATACCACCAAAGACGTGGGCGAGGGCACTGGTTTGGGGTTGTCTATTTCGTACGGGATTGTGCAAAAGCACGGTGGGGAATTGAGCGTTGAATCGGTGTTGGGTGAGGGTTCGGTGTTTAAATTAACGTTGCCTATTACCGATTTGTAAATTGCGCTATGCGCATCACTACAATTATTTTCAATTACTGTGCACAAACCTCGCCACGGCTGACGATATCACCACCCAATGCGCTTTGAAGCGAATCTAAATCGGCGCAGGTGATGGCGTTATTGCCGGTTAACCCGATGGTGGTGGCACTGTTCATATCAAACAATGCGCTGATGTCAGCCAATTGGTTACTGTCTAAATACAACTTGCTGTGGGGGAGTTTATTCTTGCTTGAAAATGGCCACATAAGTCGGCGAATTGGATGATTTACTCGCCCGGTACATGCCCTTAGTATTGAATGGCAGGCTGATGTTGCCTTTGTTGTCGAGTATGATCACTCCACCTGTGCCGCCTATGGGCATCAATACATCGTGGATCACTTCGTTACCTGCCTGCTCGATGGTTTTACCTTGATATTTAACTCGCGCACAGATATCAGCGGCAACATTATAGCGAATAAAATACTCACCATGGCCAGTGGCCGATACTGCGCAAGATTCGTTTTCAGCAAAGGTGCCAGCGCCAATCACGGGCGAGTCACCAATACGGCCAAAGCGTTTATTGGTCATGCCACCGGTGGATGTGCCTGCCGCAATGTTACCGTTTTTATCTAGCGCCACTGCGCCTACGGTGCCCACTTTATACTCTACTGGCAATGCTTGATGCGCCGCCTGATAGTTTTTGTTGAGTGATTTGGCCAATTGCATTTTGGCCTTGGCTTTTTTTAGTGATTTATAACGATGCGGGGTATCGAATATTTTGTTGTCTACCAGTGTTACGCCTTGCGCTGCGGCAAATTGTTCTGCACCTTCGCCACTTAACATTACATGGACGGATTTTTCCATCACCAAGCGGGCCAGATTAATCGGGCTTTCGATGCGCTCAACACCCGCAACGGCCCCGGCTTGGCGGTTTTTACCGTCCATTATCGACGCGTCTAGCTGATGGGTTTCGTCATGGGTATATACCGCGCCTTTACCTGCGTTGAACATTGGCGAGTTTTCAAGCACGTTGATGGCTGCGGTGACGGCATCTAAACTCTCGCCGCCTTTATCTAACACCGCGTAACCGGCTTCTACGGCTTCTTTGAGTTTGGCCCGGTAGGCTTTTTCTTTTGCCGGGGTGAAATTGCTTTTTTCAATGGTGCCTGCGCCGCCGTGTATGGCGATGGCAATAGTTGCTTGTTCTTTTGCGTGCTCTTTTGCGTTCAGGGGGGTTGCGACTGAACACAGGCCCAAAACGGCGGCAACGATGGTGAAACTCAGTAGGTTTTTCATGATGATGTTGTTTTTATCTATTTTTATGCAGGGGTCCATATATTAACTGAACTCGCCACAGGACCAAAGTTAATTTGATTTTGACCACTGTCAGCTGAAAATTACGGTGTTAGTTTAAAATGAGCGCCCATCAACCCTATACTAATTGAAGATTACGGGCGCTCTATTGTACTATTTTCTTTTATCTAAAATGGTCTCTATCTCGTCCATGATGTGATTCATGCGCTTAAAAGTGGCTTCATATGGTGCAGCTGAGGCTAAATCAACACCGGCATCTTTGAGCAGTTCATACGCATAATCTGACCCACCGGCTTTGAGTAACCCCAGATACTTATCCAGTGCGCCGGGTTTTTTGCTCATTACTTCGTCTGCCAATAATGACGCGGCTGCAATAGACGTTGCATATTGATAAACGTAAAAGTTGTAGTAAAAGTGAGGGATATAAGCCCATTCAACACCGTACAACTCGTCGACTTGCATTACACCTTTGTCATGGCCGTGGTAGCGGCGAACCAACGATAAAAACATTTTGTTAAGGCTATCGCCGGTTAACGGTTTGCCGTTTTCGACCGCTTCGTGAATGCTTAACTCAAATTCGGCAAACATGGTTTGACGAATATAGGTGCCGCGAATTTCTTCGAGCGCACTGCCCAAATAAAATAACTTGTCTTCATCAGAGGTCGAATTTTTCAACATGTGATCAAGCAATAAACTTTGATTAAAAGTTGAGGCGATTTCGGCCAAAAATATCGGATATCCGGCAGTGGCGTAAGGCTGGTTCTTACTCGACAAATAAGAGTGCAGGGCGTGGCCCCATTCATGTGTCAGTGTTGACACCGAAGAATAATCGTCGTTGTAATTCATTAATACAAACGGGTGTTTGTTGTAAACACTGCCATTCATGTACGCACCCGAGCGTTTGCCCTGACTGGGGTAGACGTCCATCCAGCGCTCGTCGAAGCCTTTTTTCAACACCGCAGAATATTCTTCACCAAGCTGGCGGGTTGACTTGAGGGTGAGTTCTTTGCCTTTTTCGATGGAAAAATGTTTCTCACCTTTAACCAGCGGCGGGTAGATGTCGTAATACTGTAAATCGTCGATTTCGAGCATTCGGCCGCGTAGCTTGAGATAGCGGTGGAAGGTGGGCAGGTTTTCGCTGGTGGTTTTGACCAGTGCTCGATAAACCCCTTGCGGAATGTTGTTGCTGGCAACGGCCGCAGCGAGTGATGAGTCGTATTTTCTGGCTTGAGCATTAAAATAATCGCCGTTGACGTTGCTATTTAACATCGCGCCAATGGTGCGTTTGTATTGATTCAACTGGCCAAAAAAGGTGTCGAATACCTGTTTTCGAATTTTTCGATCACCATTGCTGCGGTACTTTGAAAAGGCCGATTGGTCGAGGCGTACGTCTTTACCTTCGATTGTGAGGGTTGGCCAGGGTAAATCGGCATTGGTAAAGGTTGAGTAAATTGAAGCCGGACCACTGGTAACGTTGCCCGCTGCGGCCAGAATATTTTCGCCTTCATCACTGAGAGTATGTGGGGCCTCTCGATTAATGTTTCTAATCATTTGATTGAAAGGGTTGAGTCTGCGTTCGCTGGCCATAAACGCTTTTAGTTTAGACTCGCCTACTTCGAGCAATTCGGGGTTGATAAAACTTGAAGCCTGAGACAGTTTGGTACCCAGCAAAGAGGCCGCTTGACGGCGCTCGGTGTTTTTGCCATTACGCAAATCGCCGTCGGCATTCATTGAAGCGTAAGAGCGAATTTCGGTGTACCGTTGGCGCAGGTTATAATAGGTTTCGAGGCAGCTGGCCAGTGTTTGGGCGCTGTCGCCAAGTTTGCCTTTGCACTGTGTCATTTTGCCCATATCGGCTTCGACAGATTGTTTGGCACTTTGCCATAATGCGGGGGTGGCAAAGATATCGTTCAAGTTCCATGTGTCTTTTGTGTCTACTGCCTTCTCTACTGCCAAAGCAGAAAAACTGACACAGGCCAAAATGGTGGATGCCAACAATGATTTTTTCAAACTGTGCATTAAATACCCTTATATAGTAATGAATTCTTCAGGATCAATTTACACAAGAGTTTGGCCTCACTCAAGCTATTGGTCTCAACTGACAAGCTATTGGCCTCAACGGATCTCAAATTTGATGTTTTGTCGCTATTAGTCGATACTTTTAGATATTAAAGGTAGAGATAGCAGTGGAGGATGGGTGATGACGGCGAAGAAATATTTAATTATAGATGACAGTAGAATGGCTCGGATGATTTTAAGAAAAGGGATGGAGACACTGCAGCCCGATTGGATCATTCTCGATGCGGCCAGTGGTGATTTGGCCCTAGACTTGCTGGCAGATGAAGTGGTCGATTACATATCGGTTGATTACAACATGCCGGGCATTTGTGGCCTGGAATTTTTGGCCAAAAAACCGAGTTGTTTTCCCAATGCCCGCTGCGCGATGCTCAGTGCCAATGTTCAACCTGAAGCCCTTGCAAGGGCACAAGAGCACGATGCCAATTTTATTAAAAAACCCATCACTGCGCTCACCATTGAACAATTGAACAACTATTTTAACGAGTGAACT